>JAGZRY010000179.1 GCA_018381425.1 Haemophilus parainfluenzae | reverse complement strand
TTCGACAAAGATTTCTTCGCCTTCTTTCAACGAAATAGAGTTCACAATCGGTTTACCTTGTACCGACTGCAAACCTGCCTCAATTACTTCCCATTTAGACGAATCGATCATGACCGGTACTTTGGCGGCATCAGGTTCGGTCGCCATAATATTAAGGAAACGGGTCATACATTTTTTGCCGTCTAATAAGGCTTCGTCCATATTGACGTCGATCACTTGTGCGCCGTTTTCCACTTGGTCGATAGCAATTTCAATGGCTTCGGCAAATTTATCTTCTTTAATTAAGCGTTTGAATTTTGCCGAACCCGTCACGTTATTACGTTCACCCACGTTTACAAACAGGCTTTCATCATCAATATTGAGTGGTTCTAAGCCTGATAAACGCATCGCAGTTTTAATTTCAGGCAATTTACGTGGTGGAATACCTTGCATGGCATCGGCAAAGGCTTTGATATGCTCTGGCGTCGTACCACAACAACCGCCGACAATGTTCACAAAGCCACTTTCAGCCCACTCTTTAAGATGTGCAGCCATCTCTTCTGCACCCAAATCATAGCCACCAAAGGCATTTGGTAAGCCCGCATTCGGGTGAACCGACACATAGGTTTCGCTGATTTTAGACAGTTGTTCAACATATTGGCGAAGTTCTTTCGGGCCGAGCGCACAGTTCAAACCAAAAGTCAGTGGTTTAGCGTGACGAAGCGAGTTGTAGAATGCTTCTGTGGTTTGTCCGGAAAGGGTACGGCCGGAAGCATCGGTAATGGTGCCGGAAATCATAATCGGCAATTCCACACCTAATTCTTCAAATACGGTTTCAATCGCAAAAATGGCGGCTTTTGCATTTAACGTGTCGAAAATGGTTTCGATCATGATTAAATCAGCACCACCTTCAATTAAGCCTTTGGTTGCTTGGGCATAGGCATCGACCAATTCCATAAACGTCACATTACGGAAACCTGGATCGTTTACATCAGGAGAAATAGAGGCTGTACGGTTGGTTGGCCCTAATACACCCGCAACAAAGCGAGGTTTTTCTGGTGTGCTGTATTTATCCGCGGCTAAACGTGCTAATTTTGCCCCTGCAAAATTCAGTTCATAGGCAATAGACTGTAAATCATAATCCGCTTGTGCAATGGTGGTAGAACTGAAAGTATTGGTTTCAATAATATCGGCGCCTGCGGTTAAATATTTCTCATGAATGGCAGAAATTAACAGGGGTTGGGTTAAGGTGAGCAAGTCATTATTACCACGTAAATCAACCGCACTTTCTTTAAAACGCTCGCCTCTAAAATCAGCCTCAGTGAGTTTGTATTTTTGGATCATCGTTCCCATCGCACCATCTAAAATAAGGATGCGTTCAGCGAGGGATTTTTTCAGTAATTCGGTTTGATTATGTGACATAGACAGCTCTTTTTAAAATCAATCAATATTGGTCGGAATAATAGGGATAAGCATGGATACTGTCAAATAAAAGGGGAAAAAGTGCGGTAAAAAAATGGAATGTTTTCAAAAAGAAAGGCGGACAAATTGTCCGCCGAATGGTTAGCAATATTTGCTGTCCGAGTAAAAAAACTGATTAACGTAAAAATGCCGGAATATTTTTTTCGTATTCACTGATGGCATCTTCGTGTTGTAATGTCAAACCGATGTTATCCAAGCCGTTTAATAAACAATGACGGCGGAATTCATCCAGTTCAAAGTGATAGACTTTGTCACCTACAGTGACCGTTATCGCTTCCAAATCCACATGGATTTGTTTGCCTTCATTTGCCCACACCCATTGGAAAATTTCTTCCACTTCTTCTTCGCTTAAACGAATCGGTAACATGTGGTTATTTAAGCTGTTGTTGTAGAAAATATCCGCAAAACTTGGTGCGATCATCACTTTGAAACCGTAATCGGCTAACGCCCAAGGTGCATGTTCACGAGAAGAACCGCAACCAAGGTTTTTACGCGCTAATAAAATGGTCGCACCTTGATATTGTGGATAATTTAATACGAAATCTGGATTTGGTTTAGTGCCTTCTACATCCAAATAACGCCATTCATGGAATAAGTGTTTACCGAAACCTACGCGCGTAATGGCTTGTAAAAATTGTTTTGGAATAATCGCATCCGTATCCACGTTTGCCGCATCCAATGGCACTACTAAGCCTGAAAGTTGTTTAAATCCTGCCATTTTCTGCTCCTTAGTTTAATGTGACGTCACGAATATCAACGAATTTACCGAACATTCCCGCTGCGGCCGCCATGGCAGGACTCACCAAGTGAGTACGACCATTACGACCTTGGCGACCTTCAAAGTTACGGTTCGAAGTAGAAGCACAACGTTCCCATTCGCCTAAACGGTCATCGTTCATCCCTAAGCACATTGAGCAGCCCGGATTACGCCATTCAGCACCCGCTTCGATAAAGATTTTATCCAAACCTTCTTTTTCCGCTTGTTCTTTCACTAAACCTGAACCCGGCACCACTAAAATACGTTTCACATTATCAGCTTTTTTGCGGCCTTTCATGACAGCCGCTGCCGCACGTAAATCTTCGATACGAGCATTAGTACAAGAACCGATAAATACTTGATCTACAGGGATATCTTTTAAATCAGTGTTAGCGTCTAAGCCAATATAATTCAATGCTTTTTCTGCTGAAGCACGAGTCACGGGATCGGTCATTTCTGCTGGATTTGGCACTGGCTGATCGATACCGATTACTTGGCCTGGGTTTGTTCCCCAAGTTACCTGTGGCGCAATATCTTTCGCTTCTAATGTGATGACCGTGTTAAATTTCGCATCATCATCGGATTTTAAGGTTTTCCAATAAGCAACTGCATCATCCCAATCTTTACCTTTCGGTGCATGTGGACGACCTTTTAAGTATTCAAAAGTGGTTTCATCTGGCGCGATTAAGCCAGCTTTGGCGCCCATTTCAATCGCCATATTACAAACTGTCATACGGCCTTCCATAGAAAGGGCACGAATGGCTTCGCCACAGAACTCCACCACATGGCCTGTACCGCCTGCCATGGTTGTTTTACCGATGATGGCAAGAATAATGTCTTTTGCGGTAATGCCTGGCGCTACTTTGCCACGCACTTCAATTTTCATATTTTTCGCTCGAGCTTGTTTTAAGGTTTGGGTGGCTAATACGTGTTCTACTTCAGATGTACCAATACCAAATGCCAAAGCACCGAATGCACCATGAGTGGCGGTATGGGAGTCACCACAAACGATAGTCATGCCCGGTAAGGTTAAGCCTTGTTCAGGCCCCATGACATGCACGATACCTTGTTCTTTGGTGGTCATGTCGAATAATTGAATACCGGTCGCTTTTGTGTTTTTTGCGAGCTCCAATACTTGAATTTTCGCTTGGCCTTCAAGTTTGTTCACATCTCGTACTTGAGTAGAAATACTGTGATCCATGGTACCGAAAGTTTTGCTCACTTGGCGTACTTGGCGGCCTGCAACACGTAAACCGTCAAAGGCTTGTGGACTGGTCACTTCATGGATTAAATGACGGTTAATATATAAAATCGGCGTTTCGCCTTCAGCTTCGTATACCACGTGGGCATCGAATAATTTTTCGTAAAGAGTTTTTGCCATAATTTTTCTCAATTCGTTAGAGTAGCAAGTGCGGTCAAATTTTAGGGTGTTTTTAAACCGCACTTTAATTGTTTTTTATTAGATTGCGTTAGCGATTAATGTGCCCATTTCTGCAGTTGAAACAGGTGCAGAATCATCGGCTAAATCTCCCGTACGGTGACCACTTGCTAAGACTTTTTGTACGGCATTTTCAATGGCATTCGCTGCTTCGTTTAAGTTGAAGCTATAACGCAACATCATCGCCGCAGAAAGAATTTGTGCGATTGGGTTGGCAATGCCTTTGCCTGCGATATCTGGTGCAGAACCGCCAGCAGGCTCATATAAGCCGAAACCTTCTTCATTTAAGCTAGCAGATGGCAACATTCCCATAGAGCCGGTGATCATCGCCGCTTCATCAGAAATAATATCACCGAAAATGTTAGAGCAGAGGAGTACATCGAAAGATTCAGGCGCTTTGATTAACTGCATGGTCGCATTGTCGATATAAATATGATCTAAGGTGACTTCAGGGTAATCTTTCGCCACTTCAGTCACAGTTTCACGCCATAAGATTGAAGCTTGTAATACGTTCGCTTTATCCACAGAAGTCACATGTTTATGACGTTTCATTGCCGCATCAAAAGCCGCACGTGCAATGCGTTCGATTTCATATTTGTAATAAACTTC
>JAGZRY010000178.1 GCA_018381425.1 Haemophilus parainfluenzae | reverse complement strand
TTGCTGAAAATGACTTTCGCCCTTTAGCTGCCCGTATGCGTCCAACTAATTTGGAGCAATATTATGGGCAGACGCATTTAATTGGGGAAGGAAAGCCGCTTCGTAAAGCAATTCAAGCAGGGAATGTTCATTCTATGATTCTGTGGGGGCCGCCGGGCACAGGTAAAACAACACTAGCGGAAATTATTGCTCATCGTATCAATGTAGAAGTTGAACGAATTTCCGCGGTAACAAGCGGCGTGAAAGAAATTCGAGAATCAATTGAGCGAGCGAAACAAAATCGACTTGCAGATCGCCAAACGATTTTATTTGTGGATGAAGTGCATCGCTTTAACAAAAGCCAACAAGATGCGATTTTGCCACATATTGAAGATGGTACGATTATTTTTATTGGAGCGACAACGGAAAATCCTTCCTTTGAATTAAATAATGCCTTACTTTCTCGTGCGAGAGTTTATCTTCTTAAGTCATTGACAGTTGCTGAAATCGAACAAGTTCTACAACAAGCGATTTCTGATCCTGAGCGAGGATTAGGTAAAGAGCGGTTAGTTTTAGAAGAGAATTTGCTACAGGTATTAGCCGAATATGTGAATGGTGATGCGCGCCTGGCTTTAAACTGCCTTGAATTGATGGTGGACATGGCTCCTGAAACAGAAAACGGCAAAAAATTAGACCGCACTTTGTTGAAAGAAGTATTAGGTGAACGACAAGCGCGTTTTGACAAGCAAGGCGATCGTTTTTATGATTTGATTTCTGCTTTACATAAATCCATTCGTGGCTCAGCAGCCGATGCTGCACTTTATTGGTATGCACGAATTATCACTGCAGGAGGCGATCCTCTTTATGTTGCAAGACGTTTATTAGCGATTGCCTCAGAAGATGTAGGCAATGCTGATCCTCGCGCAATGCAAGTGGCTCTCGCAGCTTGGGATTGTTTTACGAGAGTTGGCGCTTATGAAGGAGAGCGAGCTATTGCTCAAGCTATTATTTATTTAGCCGTAGCACCGAAGAGTAATGCCGTTTACAACGCATTTAATGCAGCAAAGCAACATGCAAAAGATTTCCCTGATTTCGATGTGCCACCTCATTTACGTAATGCGCCAACGGCTTTAATGAAAGAATTAGGCTATGGCGCTGAATATCGCTATGCACATGATGAGCCAAATGCTTATGCCGCAGGAGAAAATTACTTTCCACCGGAACTGAAAGATACCCAGTATTATTTCCCAACTAATCGAGGGATGGAAATTCAAATTAAAGAAAAGCTTGAACGTTTACATGAACAAGATAAAAACGCATCAAAAAAACGCTATAAATAGTTTTTCTACACATTAAATGTAAAAAAGAGCGGTCAATTTGACCGCTCTTTTGATTATTACTTAAAAGCGCATTATTTTGCTGCTTTTAACTCTTGGTAATACTGTTCGTAATATTGAATCGCATCACCTACATCATCTTGCCAGTGGCTTTTTTGAAGAATTTCAGCTGTTGGATAAATTGATGGATCTTCAGTGATTTCTTTTGGAAGCACTTTTTTCGCTTCAAGGTTAGCCGTAGGGTAACCGATCGCTAAAGTCAATTTTTCCGCCGCTTTTGCACCTAGCAAGTAGTTAATTAACTTGTGTGCACCATCTGGGTTTTTAGAAGTTTTAGGAATCGCTAAAGTATCAACCCAAAGAACAGGACCTTCTTTTGGGAACACCATATTTAATGGAGCTTGTTCTTTTTTCGCGATACGTACAGAACCATTCCATAACTGACCTAATTCTACTTCACCAGAGATGAAAGAGTTTGCAGGGTTATCAGAATTGAAAGAAAGTACGTTTGGACGTAATTTCAATAACTCTTCATAAGCTTGCTTGATAATTGCTGGATCTTTGGTGTTTGGATCTTGACCAATTTTTAATAACGCAATATTGAATACTTCACGCGCATCATCTAATAATTGGATTTTGTTTGCATATTCTGGTTTCCAGAAATCGCCCCAAGAAGTGAAGTCAGAACCTTTATAGGTATTGGTATTAAATGCAATACCTGGTGCACCTAACAACTGAGGAAGTGAGTATTTATTGCCTTTGTCATAAGGTTTGTTGAGCCAATCAGGGTCTAATTCTTTGATAACAGGTAATTTACTGTGATCTAATTCTTGTAGCATGCCTTCGCGTGCCATTTTAGATACGAAGTAGTTAGATGGTGCAATAACATCATAACCGCCTGCATCACCTTGGGTTTTCATTTTGGCATACATCGTCTCATTAGATTCAAGACTTGCTACAATAACTTTGATACCAGTTTCTTTTGTGAAGTCATCTAAAAGACCATCTGGTACGTATTCAGTCCAAGTATATAAGTACACAGTATCATTTGCTGGAGCCTGTGCTTTTGTTGCATCAGACTTGGCTTCTTTATCGTTACAAGCAGTTAATGTAGCGGCAACTAAACCGGCAGTAAGCAAACCTGCAAATTTTTTCATTTTTCTTTGTTCTCCGTAAAAGAGGGGGGTAAAAAACCACCTGCATTAATTAATGCAGGTATAAAAATACGCCTTGATTGTGCGTCAAGGCGTATTTTATTTGATCTTAAAAGATTTGTGAAACCTTTTTATATCAATGTTTAATGATTATTTTTGCGTGTAACTAATTGACTTAAAATTACTAATCCTAATGAAAGCACGATCATAATCGTTGCTAACGCATTTACTTCCGGTGTTACCCCTGTTTTTACAAGTGAGAAGATACGCAATGGTAGGATTTCATAGCTTACACCACTTACGAAAGAAGATACGACAACATCATCTAATGAAATAGTAAAGCTTAATAACCAACCAGATACTACTGCAGGTAAAGCGAGTGGTAGGATAATTTTACGCAAAATGGTGACTTCGCTCGCACCTAAATCTTTTGCTGCTTCAAGCATTCTTGCATCAAAGCCATTTAAGCGAGAGAAAATTGTCACGGTAACATAAGGTAAACAGAATGTTACGTGAGCTAATAGTAATGACCAGAAACCTAACGAAATCCCTACAACCATGAATAAGGCAAGTAGAGAAACCGCCATTACGATATCTGGTGACATCATGACGATAAATAACATACCGCTTACGGCTTGTTTACCGCGGAAACGATAGCGGTAAAGTGCGATAGCAGTTAAACCACCCACAATAGTCGCTAACGTTGCAGCGAAGAAAGCGATAGTGACAGAGTGGAACGCGGCTTGGATTAAGGTATCGTTATTAAATAAACGCTCATACCAGTTCCAACTAAAACCTTTCCAACTTAAACCATAACGGTCTTCATTGAAGGAGTTAGTCACCAAAATAATAATTGGGATATACAAATAAGCGTATACCACAAACATAAAAATATTACGCAGTAAACGACTCATTATTCTAACTCCACTTTCTTATTCAACAATTTATTTGCACGATAGTAAACGAAAATCAACAATGCCATTAAAATGGTTAAACCGATGCTGATTGCCGAACCGAATGGCCAGTTACGGGAAATTAAGAATTCGCTCTTAATCACGTTACCAACTAATAATACTTTCGCACCACCAAGTAAGTCTGCTACATAGAACATCCCCATTGCTGGTAGTAGTACTAATAAACAACCTGCAACAATACCCGGCATGGTTAATGGCAAAATAACGCGGAAGAAACGTTGAACAGCATTAGCACCTAAGTCTCTTGCCGCTTCTAATAAACGTCCGTCTAATTTTTCAATAGCAGAGTAGAGCGGTAGAATCATAAATGGTAAAAGGAGATACACTAAACCAATGATTACAGCTACTTCGGTATTTAAAATACGAATAGGCTCACTCAAAATGCCCATATCCATTAGCATGGTATTTAACACACCTTTCACACCAAGGAATACTTTCATCCCATAGATACGAATAAGTGAGTTTGTCCAGAATGGTAATACCACGAGGAACAACAAAAATGGACGATATTTTGGATTAATTTTGCTGACCATAAAGGCAAATGGATAGCCAATGAGTAAGCAAATAATCGTCGCGATGCCAGACATATACAATGAGTTCCACACTACCTGCGCATAAAGTGGATTAAACAGGTTAGTGTAGTTATCTAAAGTAAATGGCAAAGCATAAAAGTCACTACCATCTCGGGTTAAAAAACTTACGGTTAAAACCAATAAGTTTGGAATTAGCACAAAGAAGATTAACCAACTGAAGATAATTGCAACAGTAATTTTCTGGAATTTATTATTGATTATCTTCATCGTTGAGTACAACCTCCCAACCTTCGTGCCATGTAAT
>JAGZRY010000177.1 GCA_018381425.1 Haemophilus parainfluenzae | reverse complement strand
CATCGGTGCATACATGGCCGTTTTAGGTGATGATCACTTAGATGCAATCGCATTTACGGGTGGTATTGGTGAAAACTCTGCTCACGTTCGTGAATTAGCGTTAGGCCATTTAAAATTATTCGGTATCAAATTAGACCAAGAACGTAACCTTGCTGCTCGCTTTGGCAAATCAGGCGTAATCACTGCTGATGACTCTGCATTCAAAGCAATCGTTCTTCCAACTAACGAAGAATTAGTAATTGCACAAGATACAGCACGTTTAGCGGGCTAATCAACTTTCTTCAAACCTGCTGAGAAATCAGCAGGTTTTTTAATTCATTAAAAGGTATATCAAAATGACTAAAGCAGTTATTCTTATCCCAACTAGCGCAGAAGCGAATTTAGCGGCAGCATTAGACGCAGCTAAAACAACAGGCGCTGTCGTATTCAATGCAGTAGAAGATGTAAAAGCCGCTCAAGCATTAATCGCAAATAATCAAAAAGACGTGTTATTAGAAAAAATCGTTGCTGATTTCCAAGCATTAAATGCAAATTTAGTGGTTGTTAAAGGTGTTCAACCTTCTGCTCAAGCGCCTTTTGCAAATAGCTTAAACTTCGCGATTGCACAAACCTTAGATGCACAAATCATCTTAGTAGCAAATAATGAAGAAGGCACATTAGTAGAAGCCATTGCTTCAGAATTTGGCGGTGTGAACAACGCTGACATCTTAGGTGTATTTGGTGCACAAGCAGGCAAAATTAAAACCTTAGATGCACAAGCGTTAGCTACAGCAATCGCTGCGCCACTTACTCGTGAAGCACGTATTTCTCCTGCAGCATTCCGTTTCAAATTAACTGACTTAGCACGTAAAGCAGGCAAAACCATCGTATTACCAGAAGGTGATGAACCTCGTACAGTTAAAGCGGCAGCTATCTGTGCTGAGCGAGGTATCGCAAAATCGGTATTATTAGCGGATCCTGAATCAGTGAAAAAAGTTGCGGCAGAACAAGGCGTAACTTTAGGGGCTGACGTAACAATCATCAATCCAGCTGACGTACGCGAAAACTACGTTGCTCGTTTAGTTGAATTACGCAAATCTAAAGGTTTAACTGAAGAACAAGCACGCGCGCAATTAGAAGACACCGTTGTATTAGGTACCATGATGTTAGAAGCGGGCGAAGTAGATGGTTTAGTCTCTGGTGCCGTTCACACCACTGCAAATACGATTCGTCCACCAATGCAAATCATCAAAACAGCACCAGGTAGCTCAATTATCTCGTCTGTATTCTTCATGTTATTACCAGACCAAGTATTAGTATATGGAGACTGTGCAGTAAACCCAGAGCCAACAGCTGAACAACTTGCTGAAATCGCAATTCAATCTGCTGAATCAGCAAAAGCATTTGGTTTAAATCCGAAAGTCGCAATGCTTTCTTACTCAACCGGTACTTCTGGTTCAGGTCAATCTGTAGAGAAAGTGAAAGAAGCAACACGCATTGCACAAGAAAAACGTCCTGACTTATTAATCGACGGTCCATTACAATATGATGCCGCTGTAATGAAAGATGTGGCTGCATCTAAAGCACCAAACTCTAAAGTGGCAGGTCAAGCTAACGTATTTATATTCCCTGATATCAACGCTGGTAACATCGGCTATAAAGCGGTACAACGTTCTGCTGATTTAGTGGCTGTGGGTCCAATGCTTCAAGGTATGCGTAAACCGGTTAATGACTTATCTCGTGGTGCATTAGTGGATGATATCATCTACACCATCGCATTAACTGCGATCCAAGCGACACAAGCTTAATTAAAGCCTCTGTTGTAAAACACTAAAGAAAATAACCGCACTTTTGATAATTCAAAGTGCGGTTATTTTTAGGATTGTTTTTAATAGCTACTCTACGGATTTTAAGTATTCAACCAGCTTTAAGCCAATTTCTCTTCTCCACCCTAAAAGTAAATCGGGCTGTTTTGTCATATCTTCATTTTTTAGCCAAACCCATTTAATGAGATCTTCTAAATTTCGTTTACTGGCCAGAATATCAAGAGTTAACCCTTTTGGTGTCAGTTCATAAGCTTTTTCTTGTAACAATCGAATTGCCTTTTTATAACGAGGATCATCCACAATACGTACTAAACGTTTAGGATAATCATAAGGGGAAATTTTGCGGCTTTGTGCTAATAATTGAAGCATTTTTTTGCCACGCACACGCACTTCATTTTCAGATAGTCCAAGCGCTAGCATTTCTGATGTATTACGAGGATTATTTTTTGCCACTTTCCAAAGGTTATCCGACTTCACCACATAAGAAAGGGCTAAGTTTCGTGCCATTGCGGTTTCTTGTCGCCACTTAGCCAATAGCTGTAAACGCACTAATTCGAGAGGATTCAATTTCCAAACATTTGGAATATCCAAATAAGCTTTATTTGGATCGCGATCATCTAATTTACTGGTTTTCAAGATCGCAAGCTGGCAATCATCAATTACTGCTTGAAGCCAAGGTGATTGCGCTAATTCTATTTGCATTTTTTGATAGACCGGCAAGAGATACCATACATCCCCTGCAGCATATTGTAGCTGTACGGGGGAAAGTGGGCGTTTTAGCCAGTTTGTACGCGTTGCCCCTTTATCCATTTCAATGCCTAAATAATGTAACACCAATTTGGCTAGGCCCGCTAAATTAGCAAAACCTAGAAAACGTGCCATAATTTGCGTATCCATCATAGGTCGCGGAAGTGCATCAAACTCTTGCAAGAAAACCAATAAATCTTCATTACAAGCATGCAAAATTTTTGTTACCTGCTGATCGCGTAATAATTCCACAAAAGGTGAAAAATCAGTAATGGATAAAGGATCGATTAATGAAACACGATCACCATCATAAAGTTGAATTAATCCTAATTTAGGATAATAGGTCGATACTCGCATAAATTCGGTATCTAAAGCGACCGCACTTTGCTGACGCGCTAATTGGCAAACCTGAGCGAGCTCTTCATTATTTTGAATTAATGTAAAGTGCGGTTGATTTTGGCATTCTTTTATCATTGTAATAGGATGTATTTTCAAATAGAGGTAAAGACTAAACAGGGATATGAGTACATATCCCTGATTTAATTAGTGTTGTGAGCGTTTTGCTATTTCTTCATCACGCAGTACGCGTCGTAAAATTTTGCCTACATTACTTTTCGGTAATTCATCCCGAAACTCAATATCTTTCGGGACTTTATAACCCGTGAGATGTTGTCTGCAATGTTGGCGTAATTCATCACGCGTGAGGCTATCATCTTTCTTCACGACGAAGATTTTGATGGTTTCTCCCGACACTTCATGTGGCACACCGATAGCAACGACTTCAGCGACTTTATAATTTAGCATCACCACATCTTCGATTTCATTTGGATAAACGTTGAAGCCTGAAACCAAGATCATGTCTTTTTTGCGGTCAACAATACGGAGGCTATAGCTCTCATCCATAATGACGATATCACCCGTTGCCATCCAACCATCTTGAAGCACTTCAGCTGTCGCTTCAGGACGTTGCCAATAGCCACGCATGACTTGTTCACCTTTAACCCAAAGCTCTCCAGCTTCACCAAGTTGTGCTTCCGAGCCATCATCTTTGATAATTTTAATATCGGTATTTGGCACTGGTACACCGATTGTACCATTGTGTTTCACCACGTTAATTGGGCAAGCAGCAATTAGCGGTGAACATTCTGTCATACCATAACCTTCAATGATGTTGCAGCCAGTTAAATCATGCCAACGCGTTGCGACCGATTGTTGGATCGCCATACCACCGCCAACAGAAAGTTTTAATCGTGAAAAATCCACTTCTTTGAAATTTTCATTATTAAGTAGCGCATTAAACAGGGTATTTACCCCTGTAATCGCTTCAAAACGGTATTTTTTGAGTTCTTTCACAAAGCCATCAATATCACGTGGATTCGTAATTAAGAGTGCGGTAACGCCAAGCTCTAAGAAAAGTAAACAGTTTACCGTTAAGGCAAAAACATGATAAAGCGGTAAAGCTAGTACGGCAATACGTTGCTTAGCATGATCGCCAATAAATGGCTCGGCAATCCACTTCGCTTGGAAAATATTGGTAATAATATTGCCATGTGTCAGCATTGCACCTTTAGCAACACCTGTTGTACCACCTGTATATTGTAAGAAGGCTAAATCTTCACGATCCACTTGTGGACGAACATATTGGCGATATTTACCAATACTTAACACTTCACGGAAAGTCACTGCATTCGGTAATTTATATTTTGGCACTAACTTTTTGACGTATTTCAC
>JAGZRY010000176.1 GCA_018381425.1 Haemophilus parainfluenzae | reverse complement strand
ATGGAAACGTTGTTCAATACGTTGATGTAATACCGCACGATCTTCTGGTGCAATAGCGAATTGTAAAAATTGATAAGGCAATTCTTCGCCTTTTTGTTCGGTTAATTCCGTTAATGATTTACCCGTTAAATAAAATACTTCTAATGCACGATTAATGCGCTGTGAATCATTTGGATTAATACGCTCTGCTGAAATAGGATCAATTTTTTGTAATTCTTGATGAAGTGCTGGCCAGCCAAGTTCTTGCGCTTTTTCTTCAATCTCTAAGCGTAACTTTTCATCAGCAGATGGAAGGGGGGAAAGCCCCTCAATCAATGCTTTGTAATACAACATGGTGCCACCAACCAAAAGCGGAATTTTACCTTGCGCGGTAATATCGGCCATTTCTCTGAGTGCATCGTCACGAAAATTCATCGCAGAATAACTTTCAGCGGGATCTAAAATATCAATTAAACGGTGAGGGGCAAGGGCAAGTTCTTCTTTAGAAGGCTTTGCCGTACCAATATCCATACCTTTATAAATTAATGCAGAATCGACACTGATCACTTCCACTGGCAGACTTTGACGTAATTGAATAGCAAGATCTGTTTTTCCTGAGGCCGTCGGTCCCATCAGAAAAAGTGCGGTTGGTTTGGAGTCAGTTTTTTGTGTCATATTACAAATCAGTTAAGAAAGGCTGCCAGTTAATCGGTTTCAGTAATGTATTAAATTTTTCTTGATGAGTTTTATTCAGTAAGCGTTCCGTTTCACTTAATAAGCTGACCGCATCCGCTAATACTTGAATCGGTTTCATCTCTAGCGTCTGACAAAGTGCGGTCAGAAAATCAGGCATATTTTCTACATGTTCAGCAAGCAGGCTTACCACGCATTTTTGTAAATTTTGCGTACGTAAAACCGCAGGTACTTTGTTTAATGTAAGACGTAGCTGGGCTTCATTTTCAATAAATTCAAAACCACTTTGCTGAAAAAAGGCTTTTTGTTTTTGCCATTGTTCAAATTGTTTTTCATCTAAGCGGAAAATAATCGGAATGAGCAACGGCTGTTGTGAAATTTCACCTTGTTGTAAGCTTAATTCATAACTTAAGGTTTGCAATTTAGCTAATGACATCAAATAAAACTGCTGATTTTGTTGTAAAAGCAATGCTTTATTTTCAATTAATGCCAATGCGCGTAAATAGCCAGCATCACTTGCCTGTGGGAGTTGCTGTTCAACGACAGGTTTTGTTAAAACTTGAGAATTTTCCGCAGGACGTACTAATTCCCCATATAAGCGTTGTTCTGTCTTTGTAGGTTGTTCACGATAACCATATGACGGAACGTACTCACTACGGTTTGAAAAGTGCGGTCGATTTTCTGATTGTTTTTCACGAGATTGATGATAATTTGAAGTGAAAATATTTTGCCCTGCTGCTGCACGATTGGGTTTTGTTTCATAGTACGTTTGATACGAAGCCGAAGGCTCTCTTGCCTCATTTATCGCTGATGCTAAATCTAATTCAGCTTGAGGAATAGCATTGAGTGCATTTGTTACGCCTTGGCAGATAAAGTCATGAATTAAGCGAGCTTGATGGAAACGAACTTCATGTTTTGTAGGGTGTACGTTGACATCGACATCATGTGGATTGAGATCGATAAATAGCACAAATGCAGGGTATTGCTCAGTATGTAAATGTTCTGCATAAGCTTGGCGAATCGCGTGGGTGATCACTTTATCACGCACCATTCGTCCATTGATATAGCAATAACTTAAATCATTTTGCGAACGTGTAAACTTAGGTGTCGCCACCCAGCCAGAAAGATGCAGATCGTCATGTTTCCAATCAATGCGCAAGGCATGTTGAACAAAATCATCGCCACAAATAGCGGCAACGCGTTTTAGTTGTTGTTCTTCATTCATCGCAGGACGATATTGTCGAATAATTTTGCCGTTATGAGTGAGCGTAAAAGCGATATTGAATTTTGCTAAAGCAATTCGGCGAATGACTTCATCAATGTGAGCAAATTCTGTTTTATCGGTACGTAAGAATTTACGACGAGCAGGCGTGTTAAAAAAGAGATTTGCCACTTCAACTGTCGTACCGACTGGATGAGAGGCGGGTTTGATTGTGGTTTCCATCTCTCGCCCTTGTGCATAGACTTGCCATGCTTCATTTTGCTCCGCAGTGCGAGAGGTAAGCGTGAGACGAGAAACCGAGCTGATACTGGCAAGGGCTTCACCACGGAAACCTAAACTTAAAATGGCTTCGAGATCATCAAGATCAGCGATTTTACTGGTTGCATGTCGAGCCAGCGCAAGGCTTAATTCTTCTTTAGGAATACCACTGCCGTTATCTCGAATACGAATCAGACTGGCGCCGCCGTTTTCAATATCAATATGAATTTTATTGGCGCCGGCATCAAGGCTGTTTTCTACCAATTCTTTCACCACGGAGGCAGGGCGTTCGACCACTTCACCGGCGGAAATCTGGTTAGCCAGCTGTGGAGAAAGAATTTTGATTGCCATAGGATTCCTTATTTTTCTTTAAGTTTGATTTTTTGCCCAGTTACGACTTTGTCGTTTTTCAATGTGGGGTTCAGTTTTAAAAGACGATTAACTGGTACATTGTATTCACGAGAGATAGCATAGATAGTTTGATCTGATTTTACCGTATGGTAAAGCGGGGTTTCTTTTTTGCCATCATCTTTCTGCTCATTTCCTTTTGAAGAAGCGTCTTTTTTATCGTTGACTTTTTTATCGTTGCCTTTTTTCTCTGGCTCTGTTTTAGTCTCAGCTTTTTCTTGTCTTTTATCTTTTTTAGAAACAGCTTTTTCAGCTTCAACAATTTTGCTGTTTTTTTCTTTATTATCGGCTTTAGCTTTATCATCCGATTTAGGTTTTTCTTCTACCTTTTTGGCTTTACCGTTATCTGGAATTTTAATAGTTTCATTCAACCAAAGCTCTTTACGTTTCAGTTTATTTAACTCAATAATTTCACTGACTTTCACATCATATTTGTTCGCCAAGCTACCAATGCTTTCACCTGCTTTCACTTTATGACGTACACCGCTATCTTTGATATCGGAGGGGCGGTCAGATTTTTCGATGTTTTTATTTTCTTCTTTAGTTGGTTCTTCCGCTTTTTTGCCTTTGCCATTATCAGGAATCTTAATGGTTTCATTTAACCAAAGTTCTTTGCGTTTCAGTTTATTTAACTCAATGATTTCACTGACTTTGACATCATATTTATTCGCCAGGCTACCAATGCTTTCACCTGGCTTCACTTTATGGCGAATACCGCTGTCTTTCACATCGGAAGTGCGGTCAGATTTTTCATTATTTTTGTCGTTTGATTTTATCGCTTTGGTGTCTTGCTCATCACTAGGTGGGACGGCAATCGCTTTTAAATTACCATTGCGATAAGCAACTAAGCCTTCATAAATCATATAAGCAATACGACGACGATAAGCAATGGTATTCAGCTTTTGTTCTTCTTCCATATTGGAAAGGAAACCTGTTTCCACCAGAACAGAAGGAATATCGGGTGAACGCAATACGCCAAGGCTCGCATGTTGTGGTGTGCTGCGGCTTAATGAAGTTACGCGAGCAAAGCGACGTAAAATGCTGTTGCCAAGTTCGTAGCCTGTACGTTGACTGTGACCAAATTGCAGGTCGAGTACAGTTTGATCTAAATATTTGTCATTGTTATTGGAAAGTACTTTTCCTGCACCACCTAAAAGCTCAGAGCGTTTTTCATCGTCTTCTAACCATTGACCCATTTCATCGTTGGCGCGACGATTGGATAGCACCCAAACAGATGCGCCGCGTTGGTCTGCATTAAGAGAGGAGTCAGCATGGATAGACACAAGAAAATTTGCTTTATATTTACGTGCGATTTCAGAACGTTCTGGCACGGAAATATAGTAATCGCTACTGCGTGTTAAGACGCCTTTGAAATTAGGATCTTTATCTAATAAGGCTTTTAATTCTCGCGCGATAGAAAGGGTGACATTCTTTTCATAAATGCCGAGATTTTTTCCGATTGCACCGGGATCTTTACCGCCATGGCCGGGATCAATGGCTATTGTCCATTGTGGCGCGGCAAATACGGTAGTAGAAATTAGAGAAAATATTCCAAAAAGAAACGAAAATTTTGCTTTCATGTAAGTCAGTTTTATAGTTGTGTCAAAATATGCTCGCCCACTGAGTTTTGAGCAATTAGCGTAATGTTTCGAGCATCGTCGTAATAATCAACATTCACCAATAAATCAGCCTCAGGCAAGATGCCCTCGCCTTTTTCTGCCCATTCGATTAAGCAGATGCAATTTTGGCTGAAATAATCACGAAT
>JAGZRY010000175.1 GCA_018381425.1 Haemophilus parainfluenzae | reverse complement strand
AGTGGGGGCTGATTTGGGAAAGTTACTGGAATATTGCCTACATCTTTATAAGGGTTAGTAAATGCAGGTGCAATACTTTCTGTTGCTTTGTCGATGCTATTTGCAACTTGTGGCGCATCAGCAAATGCCAATCCGCTACATAAAGCTAGCATGAAAATAAATGATTTTTTCATGAAATCCACTCCATTAAATAATTAAATATTTTTAATTTTTATTTGTTTCTCAAAGCGAGATCCAAATGCAAATACATTTTCTGCGCAGACGTCAATACAACGTCCACAAGTAATGCAATCTTTTGCCAGTATAATTTGGCTATCTTCTGGTCCACCGTGCAAAGGAAGTCTTAATACTTGCGGTTCAGGGCAAACATTATAACAGTCCATACAACGGTCACAGCGATCGCGATCGATTACGTTAATTTTTATCAGGCTTTTAGCGCCAATGACACCATATATCGCACCAATTGGGCAAAGGTGACCACACCAGCCATGCTCAGCAACAAGTAAGTCAAATAAAAAGATGACTGCGACCAACCAAAGGGTTGCACCTGTTCCAAAGACAAAGATACGTCCAAGCGCTGCAACAGGGTTTACCCACTCCCATAAGAGCGTACCCGTTATTGCACTACCTATTAAAATCACGGTTAAAATCACATAACGAAGTTGACGTGAAATTTTTAATGATTGTCGAATACCTAATTTTCTACGTAACCAAGCTGCTGCATCAGTCACAATATTCATTGGGCAAACCCAACTACAAAAGGCTTTGCTTGCAACTATGGCGTAGAATATGATAATAACCAAGGCGCCAATAATCGTTGTAATTTCTGGTAAATAACCTGTCGCTAAACTTTCAGCAGTAATCAATGGATCTGTCAATGGCACAGTATCCAAAAGCATGCTTGAGCTGTAATTGCCTTTTAAAATCCAAACTTGCCAAATAGGGCCACTTAAGAACATTAAAATAATACTTAATTGACTGATTCGACGTAGAATTAAAAAGCGATAAGCATGCCACCAACCGAGTTTTTGGCGTGCCTCTAAGCCGGCATCTTTTGGCTTATTTGGGGTATATTTTTCAGCCATTATTTTACCCCCTTAATGTTCAAGTCCAGATTAGGGAATTGCTCAGCTTCTGGAACTGTCGTTGGATTCGGCACATAATCCATTGTTGCACGATTCGGTGTTGCCACCTTTTGGTTCGGTTGAACCTGCATCGGCTGATAAACCGGCTCATGTAAGCCTTCCGGCATACGAGCATCCATTGCTGGACGTAAGCCATCCGGATGTTGCTCCTCAATTAAGGATTTTCCGGCATTTTGTTTTTCTTTCCAGCCTAAGCGATAGTGGCGACCAAGTAGTCCTTTGGCGATATCCATCGGTAAGACTTTAATTGCCGCTTCTTCTAATACACAAGCTTGTTCGCATTTACCGCATCCGGTGCAAGCATCAGAGTGAACAGTTGGAATAAGCTTCGCATGAATACCCGTGCGATCATTATGAATACGTTCAAGTGTAATCGCTTTATCTACTAATGGACAAACGCGGTAACACACATCACAACGCAACCCCTGCCAGTTAAGACAAGTTTCATGGTCTAGCAATACGGCTAATCCCATTCTTGCATCATTGATATCTTTGAGTTCTTCACTTAATGCACCACTTGGACAAGCATTCATACAAGGAATATCAGGACACATTTCGCAAGGTTTATCCCGGGCGATAAAATAAGGTGTGCCAGCTTCCATTGGAGAAATTAGCGAGGCTAGATACAACATATCATATGGACACGCTTGGACACATTGTCCGCAGCGGGTACAAGCTGCCAAGAAATCCTTTTCCGGTAAAGCACCAGGTGGGCGTAAAGCAATCCCTTCTTTAGCTTTAGCTTGTTGTTGCTGTAAGCCAAGAATCACACCAGCTCCACATACTCCGACGGCTGTTCTTGTCACATTTTTTAAAAACTGACGACGGTTAGGATCAAGTTTCATCTGCGTTTCCTTTTATAAGCGGTCTAGTTTTGTAAAAACTTTGCAAAATTAGACCGCTCTTGTTTTAAATTCCCCTCTTTGTGTAAAGAGAGGAGCGACTAGAAACGAAAGGGAAATTCTACGCTTTCACCACTTTAACTGCACATTTTTTGTAGTCGGTTTCACCTGAAATTGGGTCGGTTGCATCCAATGTTAATTTGTTTGCAAGCTGACCGGCATCAAAGAAGGTTGTGAAAATTAAACCTTGTGGACATTTGTTACGACCACGAGTATCCAAGTAAGAAACCATTTCACCACGGCGTGTAATTAATTTCACTTTATCTCCATGACGTAAACCATATTTCTTCGCATCCGTTGGGTGCATCCAAACTAAGTTGTTCGGGAATGCTCTATGTAATTCGGGTACACGACGTGTCATAGTACCTGTATGCCAGTGCTCAAGCACACGTCCAGTACATAACCATAATGGATATTCTTCGTTCGGTGATTCTGCTGGTGGCTCATAAGGTACTCCCAAGATAATTGCTTTTTTATCTGGGTAGCCATAGAACGCAATATCTTCACCAGGTTTAACATATGGGTCAAAGCCTTCACGGTAGCGCCATAAGGTTTCTTTACCATCAACAACTGGCCAACGTAAACCTCTCACCTGGTGATAAGTATCGAATGGTGCTAAGTCATGACCATGTCCACGACCAAAACTTGCGTATTCTTCGAATAACCCTTTTTGTAAGTAGTAGCCGAAGTGATCCGCTTCATCATTGATATATCCCGGAACATCTGTTGGTACTTTAAATTTGTTTACTTCGCCATTTTCGTAAAGCACTTCATATAAAGTCTTACCACGATACTCTGGCATTTGAGCTAGTAATTCTTCCCCCCATACTTCATCTGTTTTGAAATATTTAGAGAATTCGACAATTTGCCATAAGTCAGAACGAGCCTCACCCGGGCCTTTTACTTGTTGACGCCATAATTGAGTACGACGCTCAGCATTACCATAGCCTCCTTCTTTTTCTACCCACATACAAGTCGGAAGAATTAAGTCTGCTGCAACGGCAGAAACGGATGGGTAAGGATCTGAAACAACGATAAAGTTTTCAGGATTACGCCAGCCTGGGAAAACTTCGTCGTTAATATTTGGACCACCTTGCATATTGTTGGTACACATTTGCCATAAGAAATTTAGCTTACCATCTTTTAAGGCACGACTTTGTTGTACAGCAGGGAAACCTGGAACAGTAGGAATGGTGCCTTTCGGTAATTTCCATTTTTTCTCAGCGATTTCAACATGTTTTGGGTTGGTTACCACCATGTCCGCAGGTAAGCGGTGAACGAAAGTACCTACTTCACGTGCGGTACCACAAGCTGAAGGCTGACCAGTTAATGAGAATGGACCACAACCTGGTTTAGAAATTTTACCTGTAAGTAAGTGGACGTTATACATCATTTGGTTAACCCATACACCACGGGTATGTTGGTTGAAGCCCATTGTCCAGTAAGATACTAAATTCTGTTCTGGATCTGCATACATTTTTGCGAGTGTTTCAAGCTGATCTTTTGGCACACCAGAAATACGATGTGCTTCGTCTAATGTATAAGGTGCAACGATTTTCTTGAATTCTTCAAAATCAGAATCGTACATTTTACCCGCTGTTTTACGGTTTTTTGCAGCAACTTCAAGTGGGTGCTCAGGACGTAAACCATAACCGATATCAGTTTCACCACGTTTGAATTTAGTGTGTTTATTAACGAAATCCCAGTTTACTTTATCGTTTTGGATAATGTAGTTTGCGATGTAGTTAAGGATTGCAAGGTCTGAATGTGGATTAAAGACGATAGGTACATCAGCTAATTCAAACGAACGATGTTCGAATGTTGACATAACCACAACTTTCACATTATCAGAAGAAAGACGACGGTCAGAAATACGAGACCATAAAATTGGGTGCATTTCTGCCATGTTTGAACCCCAAAGCACAAACGCATCGGTTTTTTCGATATCGTTATAGCAACCCATTGGTTCATCCATACCGAATGTACGCATAAACGCAACTGCTGCAGACGCCATACAGTGACGAGCATTCGGGTCGATAGTATTAGAACGGAAACCAGCTTTCCAAAGTTTTACTTTTGCGTAACCTTCGTAGATGGTTGTTTGACCGGAAGAGAACATCCCAACAGCATTTGGTTCTTTTTTCTTCAATATGTCTTTGATTTTTTCCGCCATGATAGTGAAAGCTTGATCCCAAGAAACGGGTGTAAAGTCACCTTCTTTATGGAATTTACCATCTTTCATACGTAATAACGGAGTTTGTACACGGTCTGCACCGTACATGATTTTAGAAAGGAAGTAA
>JAGZRY010000174.1 GCA_018381425.1 Haemophilus parainfluenzae | reverse complement strand
TCCTCTGATTGGCAATGGTCTGCAAATTGGTTTAACGAAATCAGGCTTTATTGTAGATTGGTTTACCGATGGTCAAAGTGGATTAAATGCCTTAATCGGGGCGCCTTATGATGCGGTGGTATTGGATTTAACGCTACCTAAACTAGATGGTTTGGATGTATTAAAACAATGGCGTTCAAATAATCAAGATGTGCCTGTATTGATTTTAACTGCGCGTGATACATTGGATGAACGCATTAAAGGCATTCAACAAGGTGCCGATGATTATCTTTGTAAACCCTTTGCCTTAGCTGAAGTGGTGGTACGATTACAAGCACTAATTCGTCGTCGTTATGGCCAAGTCAAACCACAAATTGAGCATGGCAATGTCAAACTCGATCCTGCTCAACGTAAGGCTTGGTTGAATAAGGATGAAATTACATTAACCGGGCGCGAATATAAGTTACTCGAGCTTTTTATGCTGAATAAAGAACGAGTGCTTTCACGTGCGACTATTGAAGAAAAACTATTAAATTGGGATGAAGAATTAAGTAGTGGTGCATTGGATGTGCATATTTATAATTTGCGTCAAAAACTGGGTAAACAATTTATTCGTACTGTACATGGCGTAGGCTATGCTTTAGGACAAATTAATGAAAAATAAACGACTGAGTTTTCGTCTCTTAATCGGTTTAAGTTTGACCGCACTTTGTGTGTGGTGCATTGCTACGGCTGTAGCATGGACAGTCGTCAAAAAAGAAGCTAAAGATGTGTTTAATGCACAACAAGTGCTTTTTGCCGAGCGTTTGGCAACCTCTGATTTGAAAAATGTGTTATTGGATGAAAATGCGAATTTTCCACGTGGTGGATTTAAACCGCAGAAACGTCATTATGATAATGATGCTTTAGCCTTTGCCATATTTTCTAACAAAGGTGAAAGATTATTAACTGATGGTGATAATGGCGACAAATTTATTTTTCAAAATAAAACGGGTTTTAGCAAAGAACATATTTTAGATGACGACGATGAATGGCTGATTTATTGGCAACCTGTCGGTAAAGGCGAACTTGTCATTGCGGTGGGACAAGAATTAGAATACCGCGAAGAGTTGGTCAATAAAATGGTCTTCAGCCAAACAGGGATTTGGTTTGCCGGATTACCAGTACTATTATTGGTCGCTTTTATTGTGATTTATCGTGCCTTAAAACCAGTTAATCGATTGAGTCGAAACGTACAAGCTCGCCGACCAGGTGATGTATCGTTATTAGAAACCGATGATGTACCAACGGAGATTTTACCGTTAGTCCAAAACTTAAATCAATTTTTCACACGTACCAGTGAGCAGCTAGAACGGGAGCGACGTTTCGTTTCTGATGCAGCGCATGAATTACGTAGCCCATTGGCGGCATTACGTATTCAAACAGAAGTCGCACAGTTAGCTGGCGATGATGCACAAACTCGTGAAACGGCCTTAGCGCATTTAACCCAAGGTATCGACCGAGCGACACAATTAATCGAACAACTTCTTACGCTTTCCCGCTTGGATAATCTTAAAGAATTAAATCATCAGGAACCCATTCATTGGTCAGAAATTATCACTTCACTTATCGTTGAGTTATATTTTAGCGCACAGCAACGCCAAATTGAATTGCAGTTTGATCATCAAGGAGATCCTGCCGTTAAGCAAGGGCAGCCATTATTACTTGCACAAATGCTACGAAACTTATTGGATAATGCCGTTAAATATTGTCCTCAAGGCACTCAGGTGAGAGTGATTTTGCAGTCTCGTAAAATTCTTATTGAAGATAATGGCAGTGGTGTTGACCCAGAAGAATTAGCGAAATTAGGGCAGCGTTTTTATCGTCCTGCAGGACAAAATGAAAAGGGAAGTGGGCTTGGATTGTCTATTGTGGCAAGAATAGCAGAATTGCATCATTACCGTTTCCGATTAGAAAATATTGAAGTTAACGGACAAATTCAAGGTTTGCGAGCTATTATTGAGTTATAAAAAAGGGCGTTTAATACGCCCTTATTGTTAAAACATTCCACCAATTAATTCTAATCGACCTTTCTCAACTTTAATTTCCTTGGCAAATTTCTTAATTAGCATTTGTTTCATATCACTTTCATCCAAGGTATAAACTGGCATCCGACTTAATAAGGCTGCCACACCATCACTTAATAGCGGCATAACATCTTGGAGTTGATCCATCACACTATTCGGTTCACCAGCCCAGCGTAAAATGCGCAGATTTTTTAAATAGAGCGCTCCTTCCTGTGCGTTATATTCAGGAACCGCATCAAAGGTTAAATGCAATTTAGCCGGATAGGTTTTACCAGATAAACGAATAAGCGTATCAGCCAAACCACTCATTTCAACACGATTACTTTCTGTTTGCCCGATTTGAGTCACTAAATCTTTCAGTGCGTAATCGACAGAAAATAATCCTGGAATACCGAGTTTGTCATTAATCGTGCCTTTTTCACTTAAATACTGGTTAATTTGTTGCTCACTGATACTAAAAGGAGAGGCTTGTACAGATAGCGTGAAGAAACCTAATGTCAGTACGGTAAGCACTTTTTTGAAAAAATGCATATTTTTCTCCTTGATTGAAAAAGAATAAAAATTTTGTAGAATGTATCTCTTATCTTTTCACTATACAATAAAAATTTTAGGTAAGAGAATATGAGTTTGTTGTTTAAAGCCCATGTACAAATGCTTCTTAAAGAACACCGTGGGGAACGTGTTTTCCAATTTGAATATTTAGGGAAACATTATTGGTTAAAACAACCCGAGCAATTAAAAGGGATATGGTTATTATTAAAACCGCATCCAAAACAACATTTTAAAGAAGAGTGTGAAATACTACAGCATCTAAATAATATTGGTGCACCAGTACCTAAATTATGCGATTTTGGTGATGATTATTTAGTATTGGAAGATGCGGGGCCAACATTAAACATTTGGCTGAATGATGAAACGTTGTCTTGGGCAGAAAAATCACATATTTTGCATTCAGCGATAGATATATTGATTAATCTCCATCAACAAGGCATTATTCATGGGCGTCCAGCCATACGAGATATTGCATGGAAAGAAGGTAAGATTAGTTTTATGGACTTTGAATCCCATTCAAAAAGCCATAATGAACACTGGTTGATTACACGTGATATGCTGGCATTTTTAGACAGTTTATGTCGTGTGAAAAGCTTAGATGATGAGAAGCTTGATGAATTATTTGATTATTATAAATCTCATTGCCCGACAACTTATTGGGCTGATATGTTGTCTTATGTGAGAAGATTTCGTTGGCTTTATTATCTTTTACTCCCGTTCAAACCGATTGCACGAACGGACTTATTGGCCGTTTATCGGTTATTTGAACATTTAACAAAGGAAAATCTATGAAAAAATTATTTTTAGTGGCTGTATTAAGTGCTTTAGTGAGTGCTTGTTCTGTTGGTGTAGGTGCTGGCGGCGGCAGTAATGGTGTGGGCGTTGGAGTAGGTCTTGGCACTGGCTTTGGATTCTAACTCTCACTTTAGATAAAGCAAAGGGCGGTCAAAAAATCTTACGTTTTCAAGAAAATTAGCAGAAATCGCTTGATCTTTTGATTTAGATCACTATAATACACTCCATATTTCGGACGCGGGGTGGAGCAGCTTGGTAGCTCGTCGGGCTCATAACCCGAAGGCCGTCGGTTCAAATCCGGCCCCCGCAACCAATAACAAGTTCAGTAATAAGAACCCCAAGTTTGGGGTTTTTTTGTACGAGAAATTTAGAAACTGGGCTTAGGTTCATTGACGAACCTAACCCTTTTTTTATGTCTGAATTTTAAGATTAGGAGCAAAAATTGGCAACATTAGAACAAAAATTGCAAGAGATGCTTCAAGGTGCAGTAGAAGACTTAGGCTGCGAACTTTGGGGGATTGAATGCCAACGTGCAGGTCGCTTTATGACCGTGCGTTTATTCATTGATAAAGACGGTGGCGTAGGCGTTGATGATTGTGCTGATGTAAGTCGTCAAGTGAGCGCGATTTTAGACGTGGAGGACCCAATTGCGGATAAATATAACCTCGAAGTATCATCACCAGGTTTAGATCGTCCATTATTTACGCTTGAACAATTCCAACGTTATGTGGGCGAGGATATCGCTGTGCATTTACGTATTCCTGTTTTAGATCGCCGTAAATGGCAAGGTAAATTGGAAAAAATTGAAAATGACATGTTGACACTTATTGTTGATGGTCAGGAACAAGTTCTTATTTTTGGCAACATTCAAAAAGCCAATGTAATCGCAAAATTTTAAAGGAGAAAAAGGAAAATGAGTAAAGAGATTTTGTTAGCTGCTGAAGCAGTATCTAACGAGAA
>JAGZRY010000173.1 GCA_018381425.1 Haemophilus parainfluenzae | reverse complement strand
AAAAAGCAAAAGGCAAGCTTCTGCCTGCCTTTTAAAATGTATTATTCGCCAGAATAATCTTCGCCGCCAGAAGCCGCTTCGCTCACATCACCTGATAAGGTGTAAACACGTTTTGTTGTGTTAATGCGAGTACGATATTTATTCCACGTTTTTTCGAAGAAAGTTTCCGGTGCACGTTCACCACGGCAAAAAGCAACAAATTCTTTTTCTTCTTTTGTCGTCGGCTTGCGCTCGCCTGAATCTAATGCTTTAAACGCTTGGCCATATTGCTCTAATACTTGGGATTCTTTGATTGTATAATCACCATGACGGGAAAATCCGCGTGGGTAGTTTTTGTCGTCAAAAAAACGACGAGTAACACTGAAACTAGCAGCCATAAAATCATCTCTCTTCTTTATATTTAAAAACGGCAGGCATTAAACCAATTTTTTTTTATTTTTGCAATAAACCTTTCACGGTTTCTACATAATCTTTGACGAAATCGTCGTAATTTAAGCCTTCAGGGTTTACGCGATATTTGCCATTGACATAGAAATCAGGTACGCCACGTACTTGAAACTGTTCCGCTGCATTTACTTGTTTATTCACTAAACCGTTTACAGCAAAGCTGTTGATGTTGTTATCAAATTGTTCAGCTGTAACCCCGTTATCAATGAAGATTTTGCGAATATCGTCCATTGAGCTTAATTTATCTTGTTGTGCCGCTTCGAATAAAGGCGCTTTCACTTTGCTTTCTGCACCAAGCGCCATCGCTAATGCCCATGCACGAGTGAGGTTTTCAGATTGACGACCTAAGAAGTTGACGTGATATTGTTTAAATTCAGTGCCTTGTGGTAAGCCTTCTGCAACTTGTTTTGGAATGTGGTATTCCATTTCAAAGGCATAGCAATGCGGGCAGTAGAAAGAGAAAAATTCAATCACTTCTGGTTGTGCGGAAGCGGTTTGACTTACTTGAACGTATTGTTTGCCTTCTTCTAGATTGGCTGCGAATGCATTAAATGAAAATAAAGCACCGAGTAAAAATAAAACTTTTTTCATTTGTTTTCCTTATTTAATAATTCCGCGAGCTTTCAACAATGCGGTTTTAAAATCTTCTTCATAATCTTTTTTGATGCCTGGGATTGGCTCAAATTTATCTGTACCGTGCATTTTTAAATGATAAATAATAATTTCATCAGATAATTCTGCTACCGGTTTATCAAATCCTGCTTCATCAGCAATTTTTTGCAGAATTTGTAGCAAGCTCAGATCTGGGTCTTTAGACCAATAAGGTTGTAAAAGTTCCAATACTTCATTTAAACGCTTACATTTCATTGCTATTTCCTTTTAAATGGAGAAAAATAAGGCTAGATCATACTTCAAATAAGGCAATAAGAAAATATGAAATACACAATAAGTGCGGTTATTTTAGCGGGTGGAAAAGCGCGTCGAATGAACGGAGCAGATAAAGGCTTGCAGCTTTTACAAAATAAACCATTAATTAGCCATGTGATTGATCGCTTACAACCTCAAGTGATTGATATTTCAATTAATGCTAATCGTCACCATGAGGAATATGCACAATGGGGTTTTCCTGTATTTTCAGATGAATTGCCTGATTTTCAGGGGCCATTGAGCGGTATGTTAACAGCACTCGAACAAGCTAAAACAGATTTTGTACTTTTTGTGCCTTGTGATAGTCCGTATTTTCCACAAAACTTATTAGAAAAATTAAAAAGTGCGGTTAAAAATGATCGCACTTTAATGGCTTATGCAAAAGATAAAGAGCGTGAACACCCGACATTTTGTTTGATGTCCGTTCAGCTTAAAGAAAAATTACGAGCCTATTTAAACGAGGGCGAACGTCGTTTATTACAATTTATGAACAAAAATGGCGCGGTTGCTGTCCAATTTGACGAACAAGAAGGACGATTTGTAAATTTTAATACCTTAGAAGATTTACAATAAATTATTTGTTTAACCTTGAATTTTGTAAAAAATTCTCCATTATTGCAGTGTTTACTTTCTATTTTATTGAGGAACTTTATTATGATGCGAATCCTTTTATTTTTAGCCACTAACTTTGCTGTGATGCTTGTGTTAGGGATTATTTTAAATGTGACCGGTATTGCAGGAAATAGTACAGGTGGCATTTTAATTATGGCAATGCTTTTCGGTTTTGCCGGATCATTGATTTCATTATTTTTGTCAAAAACCATGGCATTGCATTCTGTGGGCGCGGAAGTGATTACTGAACCACGTAATCAAGCTGAACGTTGGTTAATGGAAACTGTACGCCGTCAAGCGCAACAAGCAGGTATCCCAATGCCTGATGTGGCGATTTACCATTCTAATGATGCGAATGCTTTTGCTACGGGGGCAACTAAAAACAATTCTTTAGTGGCGATTAGTACGGGCTTATTAAACTCCATGACAGAAGAAGAAGCTGAGGCGGTATTGGCTCACGAGGTCTCACACATAGCGAACGGTGATATGGTGACCATGACTTTATTACAAGGCGTATTGAATACCTTTGTGATTTTCTTATCTCGCGTGATTGCCAATGTAGTGGCAAGTTCTCGTAATGGCGATGAAGAAAGTCGCAGCTCAGGCATTTACTTCTTAGTCTCAATGGTGTTAGAAATCTTGTTTGGTATTTTAGCGAGCATTATCGCGATGTGGTTCTCACGCTATCGCGAATACCGCGCAGATGCAGGCTCAGCACAGCTTGTCGGTAAAGAAAAAATGATCGCGGCATTGCAACGTTTACAACAAATTCATGAGCCGCAAGAGATGGAAGGTTCACTCAATGCCTTTATGATTAATGGCAAACGTAGCGAACTCTTTATGAGTCACCCTCCACTTGAAAAACGTATCGAAGCATTACGTAGTTTATAAAAGATAAAAAATAAAGGGCTAAATGTAATATTTAGCCCTTTTTATTTGTAGATTATTTAATATCCGCTAAGACTCTAGTAAGTAATTCCCAGTACGTTTGTACTGTTGAAATTTGGACTTTTTCATCAGGCGAATGCGCATTGCGAATAGTTGGTCCTACAGAAATCATCTCAATATTCGGATAATGTTCTTTCAGCAAGCCACATTCAAGCCCTGCATGAATCACTTTAATCTCAGGTTCTTTGCCAAGCACTTCTGCATAATGTTTTTTGATTAAGGCTAAAATTGCCGTGTCGTTTACCGGTTTCCAACCAGGGTAAGAGCCTGAGAATTCGACCGTTGCACCAGTGAGTTCAGCGAGTGAAGTTAAGATTTCTTCTACATACTCTTTACCACTTTCAATAAGTGAGCGAATAAGAATTGTGCCTTTGATTTTATCTTCAAGGGTTTTTAATACACCGATGCTCAACGAGCTCTCCACGACATTTTTGATTACATCACTGTTGCGGATAACGCCATTTGGTAAGAGGTTCAGCAAATTAATCACTTTTTTGGTGGTTTCAAGCGTGAAGATTTGTTGTGGATTTTCAACTTGCTCAGCGGTTAAGGTTAAGTTTGGTTCAGCGATAAGAAGTTCTTCTTTCAATAAAACTTCAAAATTCTTGACCGCGCTTTTTACGCTTTCTACATCATGATTGAAGCAAATGGTTGCAGCTGCTTCACGTGGAATCGCATTACGAATTGAGCCACCACGAATTTCTGCAAGGGCAAAGTGCGGTTGATTTTGTGAAAGTTTTGCTAATAAGCGTGCTAATACTTTAATTGCATTCGCACGAGTAGTGTGAATATCACAACCAGAGTGACCACCTCGTAAACCTTTTAAGTTAATTTGCAAAGTATGGTTGAATGAATTGGTTTCACGGTGAACAGGTAGCTCAACATTAGCATTTACCCCACCAGCACAACCAATATAGATTTCACCGATTTCTTCGGTATCGGTATTAATTAAGATTTCTGATTTTAACCAGTTACGGCGAAGGTGTACGGCACCATCCATGCCGGTTTCTTCAGTCATAGTGAGTAGCACTTCAAGTGGTGGATGTGCAATATCGGTACTTTCTAATACCGCTAAGGTAGAGGCTAAACCGATACCGTTATCTGCGCCAAGTGTGGTACCTTGTGCTTTTACCCAATCCCCATCAATATAAGGGCGAATTGGGTCTTGAACGAAGTTATGTGGATTGCCTTCATTTGCTTGCGGAACCATATCTAAATGTGCTTGTAACACAACAGGTTGGCTTTTTTCCATACCTGCTGTGGCAGGTTTACGAATTAATACATTACCGGCTTCATCACGCTCGGCAAAAAATTGTTTTTCTTTCGCCCAGTTGACAATAAAGGTCGCGAGCGCATCTTCGTGATGAGAAGGATGTGGAATCGCACAAATTTGATCAAACCATTTCCAAAGTAATTGCGGTTGTAATGTGGTAATTTCTGACATA
>JAGZRY010000172.1 GCA_018381425.1 Haemophilus parainfluenzae | reverse complement strand
CCTCTTTAGCAAAGAGGGGTAGGGGAGATTTACTCGCTTCGCTCGCACTTCGTGCTGTTGCTAAAGCAACGTTCAAACGCAAGCGTTTGTGGCAGAAGTTAATCCAACCTCATACTCAATCAGTCCTTACATTCTCTAAAAACAAATAAATCTTCTCTACTACCGCTTCAATTTCACGCATTACTTCATCATTGCTAAACCGCATCACCGTAAAACCAAGTGAATTTAATTCTGCATCTCGCAATGCATCTTTTTCCTGATAATCAGATTCATAGTGCTGATTACCGTCTAATTCAATAATCAGCTTTGCTTTTGCACAATAAAAATCAACAAAATAACTTAAAAGTGGCTTTTGTCGATTAAATCGAAATCCTAATAATTGATCTCGATTGATGCGTTGCCATAATTTTCTTTCCACATCCGTTTGATCCACTCGCAGTTTCTGCGAATTCTCTTTTAAGTATTTTTCATAGGGTTGCATGAAAGCTATTTCTTGCCGTTTTCAATACTCTCCCTCAACACCCGTTGAAACTGCTTATAATCACAAAAGCCATTTTCATCTTTTTCACAGCCTTTGAGGGTTAATGCTGTTTGGTTTGGTGGTGTTGCTAAACTTAATGGCGTAATGTTAATCAGCTGGTCGGTGGTTTGATACACATAATCCAACTTAAATTTTAGCTTGCCACTTGGTTTGTGCTTCCACACTTCAAATAGTAACTTGCCACCGATTGGGATATTTTCCAATGAATCATTCAATTCATAAGGCTCAACACCTAGTGCTGCAAGCAGAGCGACGATATTCGAATCGTGTCCAACCAATAAGCTAATTTTGTTTTCACTGTTTAGCTGTTGCTGAATAAATGCCAATAACGGATACGAGACATTTTGTGCTAACGCTTCGTTGTTTTTAAATAAAGTGCGGTAATATTCGTTTTTAATTTCGTTAATTGCACGCCATTTTTCTTGGCTATCTACGCGTCCGTTTGCGATTTCTGAATCAGGCTTACCCACATAATGCGCGAGCAATAATGCACTGACAATTTTCTTTCCAGTGCTGATAGAACCCGTAATTTTAACCGACTTACCATCTTTTATGCTGTATTCGCCTAGTTTCCCACCTAAATCACATTCGCCTTTTTGCAAGCAGTTTGGTGAGTTTTTATAATCGATGATTTCACTCAATAGCGCATAATTTGGCGCTAATTTTTGCTGTAAAGCGGTTAAATCAACGTTATTTTTTGCAGATTTAATCAAGGCTTGACTTGGATTATGCGCTTGTGTATTAAAAATCGGGTCTTTTTCTGAACCAATTTTACCGTGATGTTGCAGTTGAACATTACAGCCCGCAAATGCACCAGAAACAATCGCTTGCCCTGTTGCAATGGTGCGTTGCACACCATTTGCATAAGCAAAAATGCCTTCGCCCGATGCACAACGTTCTGTTGTTAGTAACCCTTTATCTACAAGCCATTGACCTAAATACTGTCCGAAATAGGTTTCTAGTACCGTCCCTTTTGCAGTGAGATAGCCAGATGGTACATTCCATTTTGCCCATTCATAAGGGGAATATTTCGCCATTTCTTGCGGATCTTTTTCCACTGGTGAACGCAATCCGTGTCGGCTGAAAATCAATACTTTCTCTAATTCATAATCAGAACTTGAGGAAGTTTGACCATTTTCTGTTGCAAACGCACTACTTGCTAAAGCTGAGCCAAGCAAAAGCGCAGTGAATTTTAGGGTTATTTTTTTCATATTCGAGACCTAATCTAATTTTTCTACTAGTACCAATCTTTCTTCATTCACGCAATCCACTAAAATGCGTTTTACCCGTTCTTGCCAGAGGCTTTGGAAATGCGTGATTTCATCTGCTTTTAATTGATTGTTAAATGCTCTTGGCAGCAACTCACGGATTTCATCTGACCATGGGGCTACTTCATCTAAATTAAGGGTTAATTTAACCGCACTTTGATTATCTTTACGTTTTAAAATGAAGGTCGCATCACTTTCATTATTGAAGCTCAATAAATTTCGGCGAGAAAAACGTTTAGCCACACCCATGCCAGCAAAACCCACTTCCGTTGTTGCGCCCGTAAGCAACGTTGCGATAGAGGCAACCACACCTGTTGTACCTTCTTCTCTACCTTTTGTCATCAATACTTCAATATTGCCACGCTCAGGCATGTCATTACCATAAAGCGCTTTTAAACCTCGAATAACCGCAACAAAGCTTCCTGCAACAGTCGGGCAAGAATGACCCGCCAGTTTCACAGCATCTTGATAAGAATAGGTCATTAAACCACCTTCTGCTGCACCTAAAAATGCTGCTAAGGGATCACGCAAACAAATTGTCGGTGCTTGCTCAAAGAAGGTAGGAACGCCATTTTTAAATTCAATTGTCATAGTAAGCTCCTTAGAATTACTCATCACTTCTATTATGAAATAAAACTACTTACGAATTTTCCAGCTATTCTTGGTTTTCATTACAAGCGGTCAAAATCATCGCCGAAGTTGCAAAGGCTAAGGTTTTTTTCATCATTTTAAAAAATCTCTTTTAATTTGGCTTCATCTAAAATAACACGATCATCATCTAACAATAATGCTGGAAAGCCCGCATAGCCTTGTGCTTTTGCATCATCAAATGCGGCGTGACGATCACGCAAACGCAACCATTGTTTCAAATTTGGGATGGAAGATAATACTTCCACTGCCTCATAATCCACACCCAAGCGTTTTAACTCTGCCACAAATGGTGCTGTATCAGGGCAATCTGCCGCATAATAAAGAATGGGTTTCATTATTCACCTTTTTGTTCGGCTGACGCAGTTGGGTTTAATTTCGGTTCGCCAATTTTGGTTAAGCGGTTACGATCACGATGTTCAAATGGTGCATCATAATTTGGGATAATCATGGTTGTGGTTTGATCGTATGACCAAGTACCATCATCATGGAATTTCACCGTCATTTCAAAACTTTCCGTTGTAAATGAACGCTCTAAGAACGGATTCGAAATAATGCCATTTGTTAGTGAACCGCGTACCGCTTTTACAGTAAACTCTTTCGCATCAGCCGGTGCATTACCGACAGCAATAAACGTTTGGCCGCGTGGAATGCTACCAGTTAATAAAATATTGCCTGTTTCAGGTTCCCATAACCAATAACCGACTTGATCGTGGAAGGTTTCCACTTCGCCTGGCTCAACAATATGGGTGTGATAACGTAATCCATAATAGAGTTGCGGGCCATTGGTTTGACCATCAGTTGGATGGGCTTCATAACGTTCGATATAAGGATCTTTTTCTGGCCCTTCTGCTTTCGGGTTGATATCCACACCACGCTTACCTTCCCAAACACCCGCTAATCTAGCTAATGGGCCTAAATTCGCGAGCGTATTAGGATCGGTTTCTGCTTCAGTATAAATATCATCTGGGTATTGAAAATCTTTCATCATTTTCTCCTTATATCGTTGTGTTAATGCTTAAAGTGCGGTCGTTTTTCGCTTTATTTTTTACAACCAGGGAAACCTAAGGCTTCACGGCTCGCATAATACGCTTCTGCTACGCCTTTGGTTAATGCACGAATGCGTAAAATATAGCGTTGACGTTCTGTGACCGAAATCGCTTTACGTGCATCTAACAAGTTGAAGCTGTGTGCCGCTTTTAAGATACGCTCGTAAGCTGGCAATGGTAACGGTTTTTCTAGGGATAATAACTCTTGTGCCTCTTTTTCGTATTGGTCGAAGCAGTAGAATAAGAAATCTGTGTTTGCGTGTTCAAAGTTATAAGTTGATTGCTCAACTTCATTTTGATGGAAAACATCGCCATAAGTGGTTTTGCCTAATGGGCCGTCAGACCAAACTAGGTCATACACAGAATCTACGCCTTGAATGTACATGGCCAAACGCTCTAAACCGTAAGTCACTTCACCTGTTACAGGTTTACATTCTAAGCCGCCCACTTGTTGGAAATAGGTAAATTGAGTCACTTCCATGCCGTTTAGCCATACTTCCCAGCCTAAGCCCCAAGCACCTAAGGTTGGGTTTTCCCAGTTATCTTCCACAAAACGGATATCGTTTTTGGTCGGATCGAAGCCGAGCATTTCAAGTGAACCTAAATAGAGTTCTTGAATATTATCTGGAGAAGGTTTGATCACTACTTGGAATTGGTAGTAATGTTGTAAACGGTTTGGGTTTTCGCCATAGCGACCGTCTGTCGGGCGACGTGAAGGTTGCACATAAGCAAATGCCATTGGCTCTGGGCCTAATGCGCGCAATGCGGTCATTGGGTGAGAGGTACCTGCGCCCACCTCCATATCAAAAGGTTGCACAACGGTACAGCCTTGATTTGCCCAATATTCTTGCAAGGCTAAAATCATGCCTTGGAATGTTTTTACGTTGAATTTTGTACTCATAATTTTTTTAATA
>JAGZRY010000171.1 GCA_018381425.1 Haemophilus parainfluenzae | reverse complement strand
AGTTATTTATATGGGGACGTTAAAAGCGCAAGTCATTGCTGAACGTTTACAACAGTATGGTCGAGCTGCGAATACGCCTGTTGCGATTATCAGCCAAGGCACTCAACTTACTCAAAAAACAGCGATTGGTACACTCGAAAATTTAGCTGAATTAGCAGAAAAAGCAGCGACGCCAGCCTTAATTGTAGTGGGTGAAGTGGTGAAATTACACGAACAATTAGCGTGGTTTGGCGAAGAAAAACAACGTCAAAAACAACCGCACTTTACCCTAGAAAGTTTAACTATTGGTCAAGTGGCATAAGGAGTGGATGATGAGTTTATTTAAACCGACTTTTTGGCAAATTCCACTTGTTAGCCTTGATGTTAAAGATCGCTTGGCAGAAAAAACAGTCACATTGCAGCAACGTTTACATCAAATTGCTGATAGCCATAAGGATGCACGCTTTGCTAGCAGTTTAGCTGTGGAAGATATGGTAATTACTGATGTGATTGCCCGTGAGCAGTTGAATATAGGAGTATTTACCTTAGATACAGGCCTTCTGCATCAAGAAACTTTGGATTTATTGGATAACTTAGCGAAAACCTATCCACATTTGCATATTGCACGTTTTCATCCAATTGCCCCTGATGCAGCTCGCTATGTGGCAGAAAATGGCAAGTTCGCTTTTTATGAAGGCATCGAGTTGCGTCGAGAATGTTGCCATATCCGTAAAATCGAACCTTTAAACCGCGCATTGCAAGGGGCTGATGCGTGGCTGACCGGCCAACGTCGTGAACAATCGGCCACTCGTACTGAGCTGCCGTTTGCCGAGCAGGATAAGGCACGTGGTATTGATAAATACAACCCTATTTTTGATTGGTCTGAAACAGATGTGTGGGCTTATATCTTAGCCAACAATGTGCCTTATAACGCTCTTTATCATCAAGGGTTTCCAAGCATTGGCTGCGATCCTTGTACCCGCCAAGTTAAACAGGGCGAAGATATTCGCGCCGGCCGCTGGTGGTGGGAGAGTAAAGATAGTAAGGAATGTGGATTACATAAGTAGAAAAATATAGGAAGAAAAACATGACAAAAACCGAACTCAACAACCAACATCTAGACTGGCTCGAAGCAGAGTCGATTCATATTATCCGTGAAGTCGTCGCAGAATGTGAGAACCCGGCGTTGCTCTTTTCCGGAGGGAAGGATTCTGTGGTATTGCTGGCATTAGCCCGTAAAGCATTTCAGTTAGGCGATCGTCCGGTACATTTACCGTTTCCATTGGTGCATATTGATACTGGTCATAATTATCCGGAAGTGATCCAATTTCGAGATGAGCAAGTGGCAAAACTTAATGCGCGCTTAGTCGTTGGACATGTGGAAGATTCTATTGCCAAAGGTACGGTAGTATTGCGTAAAGAAACCGATTCGCGTAATGCGGCACAGGCGGTTACTTTATTAGAAACCATTGCAGATAATGGATTTGATGCCTTGATGGGCGGTGCACGCCGTGATGAGGAAAAAGCCCGTGCAAAAGAACGAATTTTCTCGTTTCGTGATGAGTTTGGTCAATGGGATCCTAAGGCACAACGTCCGGAATTATGGTCTTTGTACAATGCTAAATTGCATAAAGGCGAAAATATGCGGGTGTTTCCAATTTCTAACTGGACGGAATTAGACATTTGGCAATATATCGCTCGTGAGAATTTGGAATTGCCTCCGATCTATTACAGCCATAAACGAGAAGTTGTACGTCGTAAAGGTTTGTTAGTGCCAGTGACGCCATTAACACCTAAATTGCCGAATGAAGTCAGCGAAGTATTAGATGTTCGTTTCCGTACTGTGGGTGATATTAGCTGTACCTGTCCGGTAGCGAGCACGGCATCAACACCATTAGAAATTATTGAAGAAACCGCTATTGCCGACATTTCCGAACGCAGTGCCACTCGTCTAGACGACCAAGCCAGTGAAGCCGCCATGGAGAAACGGAAAAAAGAGGGATATTTCTAGTATTTCTACTTTCTTGCTTGTGCAAGAAAGTAGCAAAGAACATACCCCAATTAAATCGCTCCTCTTCACTTTGTTTCAATTTTCTTAACGAAAAATTTGTAAACTCGCTACGCTCGAACAGTACAAATTTTTCTAAAAATTGAAAGTCGCTCAGGCGATTTATATGGGGCCATTATTCGAATATGACGAAATACAAAAGAATAATTAACAGAATATAAGGAAGAAATATGACACAACATTCAACTCCACTTCGTTTTATTACTGCCGGCAGTGTAGATGACGGGAAAAGCACCTTAATCGGCCGCTTACTTTACGATAGCAAAGCGTTATTAACCGACCAAATTAAAACCCTTAATGCAGGAAAAGAGAAAGGCAATAAAGAAGCCATTGATTTTTCTATTTTGACAGATGGTTTGGAAGCAGAACGTGAACAGGGCATTACCATTGATGTGGCGTATCGCTATTTCTCTACAGCAAAACGTAAATTCATCATTGCCGATACCCCAGGACATGAACAATACACACGTAACATGGTGACAGGGGCAAGTACGGCATCAGCAGCAATCATCTTAATCGATGCTTCTCAGCTGAATTTTGATAAGGAACCGTTACAACTCTTACCACAAACTAAACGTCATTCAGCGATTTTACGTCAATTAAATTGCCCGTACATTTTAGTGGCGGTGAACAAAATGGATTTATTGGATTACAGCGAAGAAAAATTCAATGCCATTGTGGAGGCGTATCGTCAATTGGCGGCACAACTTGGTTTAAAAGATGTACATTTTGTGCCGGTATCTGCATTGCTTGGCGATAACCTGGTATATGTAAGTGAAAGTACCCCTTGGTATCAAGGCGAACCTTTACTCACCATTTTAGAAAATTTACCAAGTGTAGATGAGGTGAGTCATTCCAATGCTGATTTCTATTTCCCGGTGCAATTAGTGGTGCGTCAGGATGCGGACAAAGCTGATGATTTCCGCGGTTATCAAGGGCGAATTGAGCGCGGTTCCGTGCAACTGGGGCAGACTATTCGAATTGAACCGAATGGATTAACCGCTAAAGTGACCGAGATTATTACGCCAAAAGGTGAGGTGACACAGGCGGTGGCCGGGGAAGTGATTACCTTACGTTTAGATCGCGATATTGATATTTCCCGTGGTGATTTATTTGTGGATGAAAGTTCACCACTTACACCACAAAAGCAACTTGAAGCCACAATTTGTTGGTTTGATGAACGCCCATTAAATACCGCCCGTAAATATTTATTTAAACATGGCACGCAAACCGTATTTGCCAAAATCAGTGAAATTGAAAGTGTGTTAAACGTTTATACACTCGAACAAGAAAGTGGGGCTACAGCCTTAAAGATGAATGATATTGCTAGAGTGCGTTTAAGTTTACAGAAACCGATTGTTGCCACAACTTATGAAGAAAATATCGCTGGTGGTGCTTTTATTTTAGTTGATGAAGCAACTTATAACACCGTAGCAGCCGGTATGATTCTCTAACTCGCGCTTTCTTAATGTGAATTTACTGATATTACTCATTTTCTTGTGGGGAAACTTATGCAACACAACAATCCATTACCAACAGAAATACTGAATCTCTTACCAACGCTAACGCCTCTTCAATTGGCATGGCTTTCCGGTTATGCATGGTCGCAAGCTTCCGGTGTAGAACAACAGGCCGCAGGGCAACATTTGACAGCAAATTTGACCGCACTTTCAGCAGAACCTTTTTCAATTACGGTGCTTTCAGGCTCACAAACCGGCAATGCTAAATCGGTGGCGGATAAAGTTGCCGCAGAGCTTACTGAAGCCGGTATTGCCGTGAAACGTGTCGCTTTAAAAGATTACAAAGCGAAAACCATTGCTGATGAAAAATACTTGCTTTTAGTGACGTCTACACAAGGTGAAGGCGAGCCACCAGAAGAAGGTGTGGTATTGCATAAGTTATTAAACGGTAAAAAAGCACCAAAACTCACCGACCTGCAATTTGCTGTGTTGGGGTTAGGGGATAGTTCTTATCCAAATTTCTGCCAAGCAGGCAAGGATTTTGATCAGCGTTTTGCCGAATTAGGTGCAACGCGTTTATTTGAGCGAGTGGATGCAGATTTGGATTACAGTGCAAGCGCGGAACAATGGATCCGAGATATTGTGGCTATCGTAAAAGAAAAGGCGGCGCAGGCTTCACCGGTTGTACAAAGTATTGGTACAGCTACAACCGCACCAGTAGCCAAGGAAAGCCAATACAATAAAGCGAATCCATTTCCTGCAACGTTAATCACTAACCAGAAAACTACTGGTCGTCAGTCTGATAAAGATGTTCGTCATTTAGAGTTTGATTTAGCTGGCTCAGATCTTCATTACCAAGCGGGGGATGCACTCGGTGTATGGTTTGACAATGATCCTAAGTTAGTGGATGAAATTTTATCGCTCGCGCA
>JAGZRY010000170.1 GCA_018381425.1 Haemophilus parainfluenzae | reverse complement strand
CGATTCACGACGCTTGATAGTAGGTTTTACTGCTGACATTCTTTCGTAAATTATTCGTTAAGGTTTTGGTAATTTAAATTTAGCCACACGGCCATCAACTGTAAGCGGATACGCTTTGCCTTTATAAGTAATGCGAACGTTACCCGGCGCACCGATAATCAAGGCGTATTCATCACCATTAAAGGTTAAGGTTTCACCTTGTTTATATTCTTTTTGCGCTAATACTTTACGGTTTTGGTCTTTCACACTAATCCAGCTTGAATTTTTGGTAATCTCAATAACGAGATCACCTTTCACTGTAGTTGGTGCTTCAGAAATAGCGGGGTTTTCAACCACACTTTGCGCATCTGGTACGGTTGGCTCTGTTGTTGGTTCTGTGTTAGGTAACGTTTGTTCCACAACAGATGCTTGAGCTTGTTCAACAGTAGGTGCTGAAGTTACTGAGGTTGAAACTTCTGCGTTTACTGTTTGAGCTTGATTTTCTTGAGTCTTTGAAACCACAGATTCAACAGCGGCATTATTTATTGCTTCCGCTACTGGCGCAGTTTCATTATTTGACGTAGCAGGCTGGCTATTTGCCGCGACTGTTTTTTCTTTTTCAACGTAGGTTTGCACTAAATTATCACGTTCTTCGTTTGATTTTTGATAATTTTGCCACCACCATAAGCCTGTCATTCCAACTACCGCGAGTAAGATAATGGTTGTAAGTGTGCCGACCCAGCGACTATGAGAAGAGTATTGGTTTACTGAACGCGTCACACGTGCATTTTTACCTAAATCGTTTTTATATGCCTCACCAAAGGTCAAATGCTCCCATTCGCTTTCAGGAATACGTAAAAATTTCGTATAACTACGCACATACCCTTTCATAAAGGTTGATGGCACATTTTTTTGGACAAATTCATTATTTTCTAATTGTTCCAAAATACTTGGGCGTAAAGAAATTGCCTTTGCTGCATCTTCTAAAGATAGATTTAATGCTTCGCGAGCTTGACGAAGTTTATCCCCAAAGGGGATATCTGTTTTTTCGGTTTGTTCAAGGATTGTATTCATAGGTATAAAATAAAGAAATAGCAACAAAAAACTAAATGCTAAATTCTAAAGTCGAAAGGGGCTTTTGGCAATGATTATTTGAGTGAACGGAGCTTTTCCGCTCTAGAAGGATCAACTTGGCGCAATTTCTCCAACGCTTGTTGATAAACATCGGTTTGTTTTCCGGCAAAAGCACAAAGTGCTATGTTTTCGTAAGTATCGGCTTGATGATAATAATTCGGTGCTGCAAGTGCTGCATTAAATTGTGAATAAGCTTGTTCAAACTCACCTTGCCCACATAGAAATGCACCAAAGTTGTTATACACATCCCCTTGCTTATCGTCTAACTTAATCGCCTGTAAATAAGCTTGCTTCGCTTTTTCCGTATCGCCTTGTAATTGATAAAAATGCGCAAGTGCTGAGTGCACAAGGTAATAGTGGTCATCATGCTCAAGGGCTTTATCTAAATTCAGTTTTGCTTGAACAAAATCCTCTTGTTGAAGATAACCTAATGCCAATTCAACGCGCGCTTTTGCAGCTTGTTGTTTATTAAAATTAACAGGAGACTGAGAAACACAAGCCGAAAAAACAAAAGGGAAAATGACCGCACTTAGAATGTTAATTGGGATTAATTTCATTTTATCACTCCTCTATCTTGTCAGTCTTCTACGAGCCATTTTCCTTTACAAGTATTGCTATATTTAGCTTAGTTAACAGCTTTTACGTCAATACCTTCACCAAACTTACGTTTCATTGCCGTACGTTTGGTTCGGTCGATCACATCTCCCGCCAACTGACCACAAGCGGCATCAATATCATCACCACGGGTTTTGCGCACAATCACCGTAAAGCCGTATTCCATTAATGTTTTTTGGAAACGATCGACACGGCTATTTGAGCTTTTACCATAAGGCGCTTCTGGGAAAGGATTCCATGGGATCAAGTTGATTTTACACGGGGTATTTTTTAATACTTTGGCTAATTGATGCGCATGCTCTGTGCCATCATTCACATGATCTAATAACACATATTCAATAGTCACTTTACCATGGTTAGCATTTGATACTTCTAAGTATCTATGCACCGAATCCATCAACATTTTGATGTTATATTTTTTATTGATCGGCATAATTTCATCGCGCAACTCATCGTTCGGTGCGTGAAGTGAAATCGCTAATGCCACATCAATCTTATCGCGCAGCATATCAAGTGCTGGCACGACACCAGAAGTGGATAACGTCACGCGTCTTTTAGATAACCCATACGCGAAATCATCCAGCATAATTTCCATCGCGGGTACAACATTGGCCACATTTAGTAATGGCTCACCCATGCCCATCATCACCACATTGGTAATCGGACGAACACCCGTCACACCAAAATTACCGATAATTTTTGATGCACGCCAAACCTGCCCAATAATTTCAGACACCGTTAAATTACGGTTAAAGCCTTGCTGTGCTGTCGAACAAAAAGTACAAGCTAACGCACAGCCTACTTGAGAAGAGACACAAAGCGTTGCGCGATCTGCTTCAGGAATATAGACCGTTTCAACTTGCTGTTCACCTACCTGCATCGCCCATTTAATGGTACCATCCGCAGAGCGTTGCTCAACCGCCACTTCTGGCGCTTTAATTTCCGCGACCGCTTTTAATTTTTCTCGTAATTTTTTATTAATATTAGTCATATTGTCGAAGTTATCTTCGCCAAAATGATAAATCCATTTCACTAATTGATCCGCACGAAATGGTTTCTCGCCTAATTCAGCAAAAAACTCACGCATCTGCTGACGCGTTAAATCCATTAAGTTAATCTTTTTTGTATTCGTTTCGGATGAAAGGGGTTGTTCTAACATAAAGCCTCGTTATTACACATTACGGCGATGATGTTACTCAGAATTGAGCAACAAAAAATTCGCATATTAAAAATGAGCCGAGATTTTACAGATTTACCGACAGATAAGCTAGCAGATTTAAAAAACAACAAAAATTTTGACCGCACTTATTTGCGATCCGCATCGCAAAAATCAAAAAAATGAAAGAGAAAAGTGCGGTTAAAAAAACTTCGAATTTTTATCTTTCATACATCCCAAACCCCTACAAAAACTGATAGAATGTGCACTTCGTTTTATTCTCTGAGTTAGTTATATTGAAGATATGTTAAAAAAAGTTCTTTCTGTATTGTGTTTAGTACCCGTAGTCGCAACGGCGCAATCTTATATCGTATATGATTTCACCCATGATAGAGTGCTCGAAAGTAGCTCACCTAATCATGTGCAACCTATCGCATCTGTCACCAAGTTAATGACGGCGAATGTGTTTCTTGAAAATAATCGAAACACAAACTGTACAGCCTCAATTACAGACGATGATTTCGATTACATCAAAGGTACTCATACAAAATTACCTAAATATACGCCAATTTCTTGTAATGAATTGTTAAAAGCAATGCTCGTTCATTCTGATAACTATGCTGCCCATGCACTTTCTCGCTCTGCGGGCATGAGTCGTTTGCAATTTATCCAAAAAATGAATGAGAAAGCACGAGAATTAGGTATGAGCTCTACTCGCTTTTCAGACAGTTCAGGTTTATCTGATAGCAACATTTCAAGTGCAATGGATTTGGTTAAGCTAGCCAAATACTCGCTCAATAAAGCACAAATCAAAAATCTTTCTAATATGCCAAGTGCCTTCATTCAAGCTGGCGGACGCAGTGTTTTCGTCAAAAACACCAATAAATTAGTGCGTGAAGAAGTCTTCGATGCAGCAATAAATAAAACCGGCTATATTCGCGAATCTGGCTATAATTTAGTTTTCGTGAATAAAAATCCATGTAATCACTCTACCATCGGTGTGATCAGTTTAAATAACCATTCATCCGCATTTCGTAGCAACTTTACGAAAGGAAAACTGGAACAATATGGCTGTACTGCTGGACGTAGCATGCAAAACTTTACCGTTGATGAAGACCAATATGAAGAAGGTTATGATGAGAGTGGTATGGATCGTCTAATCCAGCGAGTTGGTGGTTAATCCTTTCACAAATAGCGGTCAATTTTGCACAAAATTTTCCACTTTTTAATTTTAACCACCTATTGATTTAATAATTATTTTCATTTGAAGGTCTTATAAAAAGTGGTATTATTATGCAGAATGCTAATCAATCATTGATTTTTTAAGGAGATCTCATGAAGCATTTATTTAAAAGCCTATCTGTTATCGCTCTAGGTTTAGCTGCTTTACAAGCCGAAGCGAAATTTAAAGTGGTGACCACATTTACGGTTATTCAGGATATTGCACAAAATGTTGCAGGTAATGCCGCGACGGTGGAATCTATCACCAAACCTGGTGCAGAAATTCACGAGTATGAACCGACCCCTAAAGATATTGTAAAAGCTCAATCTGCTGATTTAA
>JAGZRY010000169.1 GCA_018381425.1 Haemophilus parainfluenzae | reverse complement strand
GGATCACTGATACGGACATTCCAAGTATTGTTAAATAAAACTTCTGTTTTGATTGACATATAGACTTCCTCTGTTTGTTATTTTTTATACTGAAATTGAAACGAAAAACCCGATGATAAAATTTCTGAAATCAAAAACTTTATCATCGGGCTTTTCAAACCAATTGCTCGCATATTTTGCTTTTCGTTGGTAACTGCCTTTGCCTTTACGTTTTTTCTCAACGCGTTGGCGGAATAATTTGTCGTGTAATAGTGCCATCACGGCATTATCTTTCACGACTCCTTTGGAGTGTTGATAAATGGGCTGATTTTGAACCGCACTTTTTGTTTTTTTTGTCATATTTACCTCTAAAAAATTGCCGTGAAGTGTTTCACGGCAAGTCATTATAGCGAAAATGAATAGAATTACAAAATAGCGAGTACGCTTTCAGGCGGTCGTCCAATTTTGGCTTTTTCACCTTTTACCACAATCGGGCGTTCTAATAGGGCTGAATTTTCACTGATGGCTTTTAATAAATCATCATTAGTTAATGCAGGATTATCTAACCCTAATGATTGATAAAGCTCATCTTTGGTACGCATCATTTTTCTGACATCATCTAATCCTAATTTATTAGCCAGTTGCTGCAATGCATCAACAGAGTAGTGTTGTTGCAAATAAAGTTCAATCGTCGGTTGAATGCCTTTTTCTTCTAATAAAGCTAAGGTTTCACGGCTTTTTGAGCAACGTGGGTTATGATAAATCTTAACAGACATAACGTTTCCTTCTATTTTATGTTGAATGAGTGGATATAGGATTGATTTAAATTTTAACTTATAATGACAAAAAATACTTGTTTAGGAAGACTTTATGTTTGAAATGCTAAAAAATTGGTATAGCCGCCGCTTAAGCGATCCGCAGGCGATGGGGCTACTTGCCATTTTGTTATTTGGCTTTATTGCGATTTATTTCTTTAGTGATTTAATCGCCCCGTTGCTGATTGCCATTGTATTAGCATATTTATTGGAAATGCCAATTAATTTCCTGACGAAAAAATTAAAATTTCCCCGAATGCTCGCCACGTTAATTATTTTTGGTAGCTTTCTAACCTTGGCGTTATTGATTTTCCTCGGGCTTGTACCAACACTATGGAATCAAACGATTTCCTTATTAAGTGATTTGCCGGCCATGTTCAATAAGTTACATGAATGGTTATTAGCCCTTCCTGAGCATTATCCTGAACTCATCGATTACACCATGATTGATACGTTTTTTAGTGCGGCTCGAGCGAAGATTTTGGGCTTTGGTGAATCTGCGGTGAAATTGTCGATTACCTCATTAATGAACCTTGTATCATTGGGTATTTATGCATTTTTAGTGCCATTAATGATGTTCTTTATGCTGAAAGATAAAAGCGAACTTCTTGCGGGCGTAAGCCGATTTTTGCCTAAAAACCGTCTTTTAGCCTCTAAAGTATGGAATGAGATGCAGCAACAAATTGCGAATTATATTCATGGCAAGTTGTTGGAAATTTTGATTGTTGGCGTGGTGACTTATATCATCTTTTTAAGCTTTGGTTTAAATTATCCGCTGTTACTTTCTGTTGCCGTAGGTCTTTCTGTCTTAGTCCCTTATATTGGTGCGGTATTGGTGACGATTCCTGTTGCTTTAGTCGCCATGTTCCAGTTTGGCATTTCCCCAACGTTTTGGTATTTGATTGTGGCCTTTGCGGTAAGTCAACTTCTAGATGGAAACCTGTTAGTACCCTATTTATTCTCTGAAGTCGTTAATTTACATCCTTTAGTAATCATTATTTCGGTGCTGATTTTCGGCGGATTATGGGGGTTCTGGGGTGTATTTTTCGCTATTCCATTAGCAACGCTCGTCAAAGCTGTGCTGAATGCATTGCCGGATTAGACAGAATTAAAGCGATAAAAAGAAAGCTGACGAAAGTCAGCTTTTTTGTTCTTTTAATTTCTGGATATCGAGAATTTCGACACAATCTGTTGTCCCTGCTTTAATACGCCATTTAATATTAAATTCGTACAGACTAATACCGTAAATACGATCGGTTTCTTTACCTTGTTGATAAGCCGGGCGGGGATCTTGTGCGATCACTTCTGTAATAAATCTCGCTAAGTGCGGTCGGTTTTTGTGATATTTTTCAACCGCACTTTGGGCTATTTCTGTAAATTCTACGTTTAATTTTGCAAGTGGTTTTTCTTGAGCAAAACTTGACTTTGCCTCAGGTTCACTATCAGCATAGGCGAGATAAGGCTTAATATCAAAAATAGGTGTACCATCGACAAGATCCACGGAACCCAAATGCAGAAAAACACGTCCATGAATACATTCCACTTGGCGTAATTCAACTTTGGATAAGCCTAGCGGATTAGGGCGATGCGTAGCGCGTGAAGCAAATACACCGACACGTTGATTGCCCCCTAAACGAGGGGGACGAACAGTTGATTGCCATTTTCCATGCGGTACTTTGTCAAATTGGAAAATAAGCCAAAGATGGCTAAATTGCTCTAATCCTCGCACTGCCTCTGGTGAATTATACGGAGGGAGTAGTTCCACAATACCAATGCCATCCTGTACTAAATCTGGCTGACGAGGTACCGAGAATTTTTCTTTATAAGGTGTGTGAATCACCGCAATCGGGTGAAGAGTCAGTGTTAAATCATTCATAAAAAGGCAATTTCCGTGTAGAATAAGCCCTTTATTGTAATCAAAAGTGCGGTCAAAAAAAATGACAAATCATAAATTGAAAATGTGGTGGGAAAGCGCTCGCCCAAAAACTTTGCCTTTGGCATTAGCTTCTATTTTTACCGGCTCAGCATTGGCATATTGGGCAGATAAAGAAAGTTTTAATCTCACCGTGATGTTACTTTGCTTGCTTACCACCATTTTATTGCAAGTACTTTCCAACTTTGCCAATGATTACGGCGATCATCAAAAAGGGTCAGATACCGAAGAACGTATTGGGCCTTTACGCGGTATTCAGCAAGGTGCAATTTCTGCGAATGAGCTTAAATGGGGCTTGATTTTAATGGCGATGGGTTCATTTTTCTCCGGCGCATTCTTAATTGGTATCGCATATCAAAGTCTTACTGATTTATTGGCCTTTGCAGGTTTGGGTATTCTTGCCATTATTGCCGCCATTACTTATACCGTAGGAGCTAAACCTTATGGTTATTTAGGTTTAGGCGATCTGTCAGTGTTGCTCTTTTTTGGACTATTAGGTGTAGGTGGAACCTATTATCTACAAACTCACAGCATTGATAGCTTAATTACGTTACCAGCTCTTGGCTCCGGTTTATTGGCGACAGCCGTTTTAAATATCAATAATTTACGTGATATTGAGCAAGATGCGAAAGTAGGAAAAAACACCTTAGTTGTACGTATTGGACCGAAGAAAGGACGTATTTATCACTGTGTTTTATTAAGCGTTGCCGCTTTATGTTATGTGCTATTTGCGGTATCAACAGCATTTAGTCCTTGGCATTTCTTATTTTTATTAGCATTTCCATTATTATTAAAACACGCATTATTTGTTTATCGCAGCAAAGAGCCTGCAGAGTTACGTCCGATGTTAGCACAGATGTCAATGATTTCTTTATTTATCAATATCTTGTTTAGTTTAGGCTTGCTTATCGGCTAAATCGGCTTATACTAGAGAAAAAATTTTAACGACAAGGGGTACATTATGTATATCGATACTTCAGAACTTTGTGATATTTATGCTGATCAAGTAGATGTGGTTGAGCCAATTTTTTCTAGCTTTGGTGGCGTCAGCAATTTCTACGGCAAAGTGACGACAGTAAAATGTTTTGAAAATAATGGATTAATTGCCGAAATTCTCGAAGAAAATGGTAAAGGCAGAGTGCTTGTCGTAGATGGCGGTGGCGCGGTACGTCGTGCTTTAATTGATGCTGAGCTTGCACAACTTGCGGCAGATAATGACTGGGCGGGTATTATTGTTTATGGTGCAGTGCGTCAAATTCAACAGCTTGAAAATATTGATATTGGTATTCATGCGCTTGCACCAATTCCAGTTGGCGCAGATGAAAATAATCATGGTGAAAGTGATCTTCCAGTGAATTTTGGTGGCGTGACGTTTTTCCCTGAAGATTACATTTATGCCGATTTAACAGGTATTATTCTTTCACAAGAAGCATTAGATTTAGAAGATTTCGAAGAAGAATAATTTTGAAATGATTGACCTTTTTAAAGTGCGGTTAGAAATAACCGCACTTTTTTTGTTAAAATTTTTTTGAACAAGATCACATTTTAAACATTTGTTGGTTGAAAGTTTGTAACATTCATTTAACATCGGAAAAGTTCATTTGTAATCAGTTTGGAGGGACTCATGAACGAAACAAACACAACAAAAAATTATAAAAGTGGGATTATCTTTCTGCTAGCGATAGCCTGTTTTTTTATTTTACTTAAAGCCTTACCTTTTGC
>JAGZRY010000168.1 GCA_018381425.1 Haemophilus parainfluenzae | reverse complement strand
AAAATATTCGCTTTTTTGGAGCAATTCGCATATTGGCTACGATAAATATGATGAAGGCATTGCGTTTTTAACCCGTTTGCCTGTTTATGATGTTGATGCATTTTATTGTAGCCAACACCAATGTCTTGACTCGATTCTTTCGCGTAAAATCATTGGCTTGACAGTAGAATATCAAGGCCAATTGATTGAATGTTATTCTTGCCACATCAATTTGCCAAATTGTGATGGGGAAAACCAACTTGATAATGTTCGTTATATTGTAGAGCGAAGTCAAAGTGCGAATCTGAAAATCTTGATGGGTGATTTCAATACCGATGCAATAAGCGACCAACAAGCTTACCAACAAATTAAATCCTTAGGCTTATTCGATACATTTGAAATGGCAGAGCAGAAGGATAGCGGCATCACTGTAGAGAAAGCGATTGACGGCTGGAAAGGCCATAGTCAAGAAAAGCGATTAGATTATATTTTTTTAAACCAAGCAAAAAGGGTTTTATCCAGTCAGGTTATTTTTAATGGAAAAAATAAACCAATTGTTTCCGACCATTTTGGCGTAGAAGTAGATCTCATCTTGTAGGAGGATTGATATGAAAAAACTACTCAGTTTTGAGTTTTGGCAAAAATTCGGTAAATGCCTAATGGTTGTGATTGCCGTTATGCCAGCAGCGGGTTTAATGGTGAGTATTGGTAACTCACTGCCTTTGATTAGTGATGCAGAATGGCTAGCGCGTGTCGGAAACATTATCGCTCAAATTGGTTGGGGGATTATCGGTAACCTTCATTTATTATTTGCTTTAGCGATTGGTGGTAGCTGGGCAAATGAGCGTGCAGGTGGCGCATTTGCAGCGGGTCTTGCTTTCATTTTAATTAACTTAATCACGGGTCACTTCTTCGGTGTAAAAATTGAAATGCTAGCCGATCCAAATGCTCACGTAAGTACCGTATTTGCAGGAGAAATTCCAGTTGCACATTACTTTGTGAATATTCTAGGACAGCCTGCGTTGAATATGGGGGTATTCGTCGGTATTATTGCGGGTTTTGTGGGGGCAACAACCTTCAATAGTTACTACAATTTCCGTAAATTACCTGAAGTACTCACCTTCTTTAATGGTAAACGTTTTGTTCCTTTCGTTGTCATTTATCGTTCTGTATTAGTCGCTATCGTTTTATCGATATTCTGGCCTTTAGTTCAAACTGGAATTAATCATTTCGGTCAATGGATTGCGAACTCACAAAACTCAGCGCCAATTTTAGCACCATTTATTTATGGTACCTTAGAGCGTCTATTACTTCCGTTTGGTTTACACCACATGTTGACTATCCCAATGAACTATACGTCATTAGGGGGTACTTATGAATTCTTAACAGGTGTACAACAAGGTAAACAAGTATTTGGTCAAGACCCACTATGGCTTGCATGGATTTCTGACTTAATTAACCTTAAAGATGCGGGTAATGTAACCCAATATAACGAGCTACTTTCAACCGTGACACCAGCTCGATTCAAAGTAGGGCAAATGATTGGTTCAAGCGGTATCTTAATGGGCTTGACGCTTGCTATGTATATCAACGTAGATGAAGACAAGAAAAAACTCTATAAAGGTATTTTCCTTTCATCAGCACTTGCGGTGTTCTTAACAGGGGTAACAGAGCCAATCGAATACATGTTTATGTTTGTCGCATTACCGCTTTATATTGTTTATGCTTTAGTACAAGGTTGTGCTTTCGCCATGGCAGATATTGTGGACTTACGTGTGCATTCATTCGGTAACATTGAGTTCTTAACGCGTACACCAATGGCGATTAAAGCAGGCATTGGTATGGATGTGATCAACTTTATCTGGGTATCGATCTTATTTGCTGTTGCTATGTTCTTTATCGCGAACTTTATGATTAAGAAATTTAATCTTGCCACAGCAGGCCGTAATGGTAACTATGATGCGAAAGGTTCAGATGAAGCTTCTAGCGATGAGCCAAAAGTGGCGAATGCTAGCACGCAAGTTATTCAAATCATCAACTTACTTGGTGGACGTAATAACATTGCAGATGTTGATGCTTGTATGACACGTTTACGTATCACCGTACATAATCCAGATTTAGTCGGTGATGAAGCCAGCTGGAAACAAGCGGGCGCAATGGGCTTTATTGTAAAAGGTTCTGGTATCCAAGCGATTTATGGGCCAAAAGCAGATGTCTTAAAATCAGATATTCAAGATGTGCTTTCATCTGGTGTTGATATTCCTAAAATGTAATTCAACCTAAATGCTAATTTTATCCCCGCTCTTCAAGGCGGGGATATCATATACCTCTCCTAGATATTGAATATCTTCAATATATCTCCAAAATTCCTTTATTTGATACCATCTATAAAATATTGTCACAACTTCGGCGCTAGAAAAAATACCGCCCATTGTGTAACGAGCGGTATTTCTAGTGTTAGAAGGGAAGTGGTCATTAAATGATTAACTGACCGATAATACTGCGAGTTTCTTCTCGAACCTCGGTAAGTTTCACTTTCACTAAATCACCGATTTTGTAACGGCGTTCCCCTTGAATATATAGTGCCAATTCATCAGCATTCACTTGCATTTCATCTTTATTTGGATGCAACGTGGAAGCTGGTACGAACATGGATGCGCCATTTTCCAATAATTGAACCCGTAAACCACCACGCATTACATCTTGCACTTCTGCATCAAATTCAGCGTTTTTAGCGACTTTATCAGCAAGATAGCGACAATATAACCAATCTGCAATATCACGTTCAACTAAGCGATTTTGGCGACGTGCTTCTTGCAAGCGAGCAAGCACCTCATCTTGTGGTTTTTTACAAGCTTGCTGTGTGAGCACAGCTTTAATTAAACGATGGTTTATCATATCGGAATATTTACGGATAGGCGATGTCCAAGTTGCGTAACCTTCTAATCCAAGCCCAAAATGTGGAGCAAGTTCTGATTTAAATTCCGCAAAGGTTAAATAACGACGTAAACGGAATTCTAAATAGTCACCTTCAATCGGTTCAATATCATGACGCATTTGGCAATAACCCTTTAAGGTTGCCAAATTTTCTACCGAATAACGCTCAGCAAGCTCGGCTTGATTTTCTTCATTAGCTAAGTTTGCCATTAAGAAATTATGCGCGTTTTCTAAGAATTTCTTATCAAACCCAGAGTGTGTATTAAAAATACCGGTTTGCGCTTGTTCAGCTAAGAATTGTGCAGCACAGATATTGGCGATAATCATGGATTCTTCCACGATTTGATTTGCAATACGACGATATTCCGCTTTAATTTCTTTCACTTTGCCATTTTCAGCGAGAATAAAGGAGTAATCCGGTTTCTCTTTAAATAAAAGAGAATGCGTTTTACGCCATTGAATACGTGCTTTGGTAAATTGATGTAGCCAATCAATTTGCTGTGCAATTTCTGGGGTTTCCGGTTGCCATGCATCAGGCACTTGCTCTAAATAATCTGAGATCTTGTTATAGACTAATTTCGCTTTAGATTGCACATAAGCAGACACAAAATGCGGTTTAGCCGTGATGTTACCGGCAAGATCCGTTTCAATGTAACACACTAATGCAGGGCGAGTTTCATTTGCCATTAATGAACATAATTCATCAGATAATTCACGAGGCAACATTGGGATATTAAAGCCAGGCAAATAATTGGTAAAACAACGCTGTTTCGCATCTTTTTCAATTTGTGAATCTAATGCAATGTAAGCTGTTGGATCCGCAATAGCAACGACTAATCGCCAGCCGGTTTGCGTACCATTTTGCTCGACAGGTTCGATGTAAAGAGCATCGTCCATATCTTGCGTGCTTTCAGAGTCAATGGTGACAAAATGAAGTGCGGTCAGATCTTCGCGAGTTTGTTGATCTAACATCTCATAGCTTTCGGCACCTTGCACAGGATGACGAGATTGTTCATGACGTGCCAATGTCACCCACCAAGGGGCTAATTCATCATCAGCACGGCAGATAAATTGATTGATAGTCGCATAGAAAAAGCGATCATCACGTAATGGGTGCGTTTTCAAATTTGCAACGACCCAGTCGCCTTCTTGTAATTCTTCTTTTACGGATTTAGCTTGTTGCGCACCAATGGGTTGATTGATACTTGGATGATCAACCAAAACTTGCAATTTTTTGTCTTTATTGAACCGCACTTTGGCAATAAAGCACGTGAGCATTGGTTCAATTAATTCTTCAGGTTCAGCTTGTTCTTTATCGCCTTGCTTTTCAATGGCGGCTTTGATTTTGTCACCGTGCATTACTTTTTTCATCGCAGGCGGGGCAATAAAGTAGCTTTTTTTATCGCACTCTAAAAAACCATAAGCTTTATCTGTACTTTTTACCACGCCTTCAACGTGTTCTTTGCTGTCGTGGATTTGTTGCTTAAGTTGTGCGAGTAATGGATTATCTTGGAACATAGTTATATTTAAAAAAAGAGAAAAGGCAGACTGAAAAGCCTGCCTAAAAA
>JAGZRY010000167.1 GCA_018381425.1 Haemophilus parainfluenzae | reverse complement strand
ACTTGACCACGCAGAGCGTGATGGCTTAGACGGCTTTATCACGATCACTGGCGGTAAATTAATGACTTATCGCTTAATGGCTGAATGGGCAACGGATCTTGTTTGTAAAAAGCTCAATAAAACAGCACGTTGTACAACAGCTGAGTGTCCATTGCCAGGTTCAAGCGAAAGCCGTGAAGAAACCAATCAGAAAGTCATTTCTCTTCCAAGTACGATTCGTTATTCAGCCGTATATCGTCATGGTTCTCGTGCTACTCGCTTATTAGATAAAGAACGTCTCGATCGTTCAATGGTATGTGAATGTGAAGCCGTGACCGCGGGCGAAGTTCGTTATGCTGTGGATGAATTAAATGTGAATAACTTAGTGGATTTACGTCGCCGTACTCGTGTGGGTATGGGGACTTGCCAAGCTGAGCTTTGCGCATGTCGTGCTGCGGGTTTAATGCATCGTTTTGAAGTGGCAACGCCTCGCCAATCTACCACACAATTAACCTCTTTCATGGAAGAGCGTTGGCGCGGTATCGAACCTATTGCATGGGGCGAAGCGATTCGTGAAGCCGAATTTACTTCATGGATGTATGGCAGTGTGTTGGGCTTAAATGATGTTCAACCGCTTGAAACTGACAAACAGCAAGGGACGGATAACAATGAATTTTGATGTAGTGATTATTGGTGGCGGCCTTGCAGGTTTAACTTGTGGCATCGCCCTACAAGAACAAGGTAAACGTTGTGTCATTATTAATAACGGTCAAGCGGCGATTGATTTTGCATCTGGCTCCTTGGATTTATTAAGCCGTTTACCAAATGGTGCGTTTGTTAAAAATATTCCTGAAAATTTGACCGCACTTTCCGCTCAATTACCACAACACCCTTATAGCATTATGGGAGCTGAACGCGTATTAGCGAAAGCGCAAGATTTCGAAAAATTAGCGAAATCGTTAAATTTAGATTTAATTGGCTCAAGTGCAGAAAATCATCTTCGCGTAACGGGTTTAGGTAGCTTACGTGGTGCATGGCTCTCACCAAATAGTGTGCCAACCGTACAAGGCAACACACCATTTCCGTATAAAAAAATTGCGGTTTTAGGCATTGAAGGCTATCACGATTTCCAACCAGAATTATTGGCGGATAACCTTACGCTCAATCCACAATTTACCCATTGTGAAGTGAAAACGGGCTTTTTAAATATTCCTGAATTGGATCAGTTACGTGCAAATTCGCGCGAATTCCGCAGTGTAAATATTGCACAAGTTTTAGAATATAAACTGAAATTTGATGATCTTGTGGCTGAAATGAAAGAAGCTGCGAAAGGCACAGAAGCGATTTTCTTACCAGCTTGTTTCGGTCTAGAAAATCAAGAGTTTATGGAATCACTTCGCAAAGAAACTGGCTTGCCATTATTTGAATTACCAACCTTACCACCGTCTTTATTAGGTATGCGTCAACGTATTCAATTACGCCATCGTTTTGAGAAATTAGGCGGACTTATGATGAATGGTGATAGTGCATTAAAAGCACATTTTCATGGTAACAAAGTTCGCGCCATTCAAACTCGCTTGCACGAAGAGGAAGAAATCACGGCAGAGCATTTCGTATTAGCTTCTGGCAGTTTCTTCAGTAAAGGTTTAGTCTCTGAATTCGATAAAATCTACGAACCGGTATTCTATTCTGACATCATCGGTGTAGAAGGCTTTAAAGATACCGATCGTTTTACTTGGACAGATCATCGTTTCGCTAATCCACAACCGTATCAATCTGCAGGTGTAGCGATTAATGCGCAATGCCAAGTCCAAAAGAGCGGTCAATTTTTAACGAATTTGTATGTGGTGGGTAATGTGATTGGTGGTTTCAATGCGTTAGAGCTTGGTTGTGGTTCAGGCGTGGCAGTGGTAACAGCGCTTGCAGTTGCCGATGAAATTCTTCACAACACACATTAAGGAGGCGTTATGAACATTCAACAATTAATTGAAAATGCAAAACAATCCCTTAATGCGCCACAACATCATCATGCCTTTGATGAAAGCTTTGAGAGCTGCATTAAATGTACGGCTTGTACAGCGGTATGCCCAGTTTCGCGTCAAAATCCAAACTATCCAGGTCCAAAACAATCAGGCCCAGATGGTGAGCGTTTACGCTTAAAATCAGCCGAGCTTTATGATGAAGCATTAAAATACTGTACCAACTGTAAACGTTGTGAAATTGCGTGTCCGTCAGATGTAAAAATTGGTGACATTATCGTTCGCGCAAGAAACAAATACCTTGCTCAACAACACAAGCCAGCAGTGCAAAAATTACGTGATGCGATTTTAAGTAACACCGATATTATGGGGTCACTTAACACGCCACTAGCCCCAATTGTGAACACAATCACGGGTTTGAAAGCGACCAAATTTGTGTTGGAAAAAGCGTTAAAAATCAGCCGTCATCGTACGTTACCAAAATATTCCTTTGGTACGTTCCGCAGCTGGTATATGAAAAAAATGGTGGAAAGCCAACAAAAATTCGAACGCAAAGTGGCGTATTATCACGGTTGTTATGTGAACTACAATAATCCACAATTGGGTAAAGAATTTATTCAAGTGTTCAATGCTATGGATATTGGCGTGGTGTTATTGGAAAAAGAAAAATGCTGTGGTTTGCCATTAAGCGTGAACCAATTCCCAGAACGCGCGAAGAAAATCGCACAATTTAACACCGATTACATCAGCAAAATGGTGGATGAAAATGGCTTGGATGTGATCAGTGAAGCATCAAGTTGTTCCTTAAATTTACGTGATGAATATCATCATATTTTAGGTATCGACAATGCGAAAGTTCGTCCGCATATTCACATGGTGACCCCATTCTTATATCAACTCTTTAAAGAAGGTAAAACCTTACCGCTTAAACCGTTGAAATTGCGTGTAGCTTATCACACCGCATGTCACGTGGATAAAGCGGGTTGGGCGCCATACACCTTGGAAGTGTTAAAACAAATTCCAGGTTTAGAAGTGGTGATGCTACCATCACAATGTTGTGGTATTGCAGGAACATACGGTTTCAAAGAAGAAAACTACGAGGTTTCTCAATCTATCGGTAAAAACTTATTCGATAACATCAATGCAGGCGGATTTGATTACGTGATCTCTGAATGCCAAACTTGTAAATGGCAGATCGATATGTCATCTAATGTGACTTGTATCCATCCATTGACATTATTGTGTATGTCAATGAATCAAGCTTAGTGAAATAGAGCGGAAACTGATAAAAAAGTGACCGCTCTTTTTGTTATTTAATCCAATATGGAGAATTAATTATGCAAAAAATCTTCAAGGTTTCCTTACTTGCTGTGCTTTCATCTCTTGCAGTAAACAGCTTCGCTAGCACGGCAGAAGTGAAAGTGCTTGAGCCTCAATTAAATTATCAACAACTTCTTACTCAAAGACAGGTTGTGGATGAGTTGCTTGAACAAGCGGTGAAAATCCAAAACTCACCGGCTCGTGTTTCAAATGCAGGTTTTACCGCGAAACTTCCTTCCAATATGGAGCGTATTGCGGATCTTTTATTAGAAGCGTATAAGCTTGAGCCTTATCGTGTGGATTTTTTGTTTGGTGCAGCGAATGCCAATATTTATAACGGCAATACAGATAAAGCCATTGAGCTTTATCAAAAAGTGCTTGATGTGGCGCCAGATGATGTGAAAGCACATACTTACTTGGCTGCATGGAATCGTTTTAAAGGCAACCAAGCGGAAGCGACAAAACATTTAGATCGCTTAAAACAACTTTCCCCAGAAAGCGCAAGCAAATTAGAAAAAGTTTTTGCAGTGATTGATAAAGCGGCTAATCAACCAATTACCGATAAACTCGAAACCAAGTTACCGGCACAATCGGCGATTATTACATTGGGTTACGCTTTAAATCCAGATGGCAGCATGCATGATATTTTAGTGCAACGTTTAGAGAAAACCTTAGAAATTTCGAATCAAAATCCAGATGCATTAATTATTGTGACAGGCGGTGTGCCACAAAACAATAAAACCGAAGGGGATTTGATGAAGCAATGGTTGATTGAGAAAGGCGTTGATGCAAGCCGTATTTATTCGGATAACTATGCACGTTCAACAGTCGAAAATGCGCTTTTCTCTCGTTACTCTTTAGCGAAACACAAAATCAAACATGCTGTGTTGATTAGCTCGGGTAGTCATGTTCGTCGTGGACAAGCGTTATTTGAAATCGCGACGCAAGAATCTGGTCCACAAGGTCTTGTGATTGAAACGGTAGCAGCATTAGATAAACCGTTAGATCAATTACAAAAAATTACGGAGAAAGACTTACTGGGTATTTATCGTGACAGCTTAAAAACAATGGGATTGCCAATGTTTAACAGCGGTGCATTGCAAGATTAATTAATTTCCTAAAAACAAAAGTGCGGTGAAATTTGATCTGCACCCCAAAAGTTGGACTCAACAAACCAACAATTGAGGTGCAGATTTTTTATGGGTAAACACTACACAATCGAATTTAAATTACAGGT
>JAGZRY010000166.1 GCA_018381425.1 Haemophilus parainfluenzae | reverse complement strand
GATTTGGTCAAATCAAGGTGTGAAACTTAACACAAATGCAGGACATATAGAGTCTCAATCTGGTTATTTATTTGGAAAAAATAGTCTTGATATTAGTACCTCAACATTAAATAACCAGAAAGGTGAAATGTTAGGTGGTCAAGTTTTATTGACTGCGCAGCAAGTTAATAATGAAGATGGAAAATTGATTGCCGGAAATCGCGCAGATTTATCAGTTAATCAATTTAATAATCAACATGGTATTGTTTATAGCCAAGGTGAACTATCATTAAAAACAGAAAATTTACACAACCAAGATGGCATTATTTCATCGGTTTCTCGTGCGATATTGCTTGCAAATGATTTAAATAACCTTAAAGGAGTGATTCAGGGAGAGTCTGATTTAACGATTCAAACCCAAAATTTAAATAATACACAAGGTGATATTTCAGCGAAAACAGCAGCGATTTCTTCAGCTGCAATAAATAATGCACAAGGTGTCATTTCATCTCAGGATTTAACATTATCTGGTACAAATTTAAATAACAAAGGTGGCATTGTTCAAAGTGTGAATTCAACATTAAATTTGACCGCACTTGATAACCAAGCTGAAGGTGATAAAGGCTCTTTGGTTAGTGCAACAAATCGTTTAGTGTTAAATGTTACAAATGTAAATAATAAAAATACAAAAGCTAAGCAAGATACTCCTACTCAAGGTATTCAAACAGCTAATTTAGTAATGGATGCAGAGCATATTGAAAACCAATCTGGTGGTATTTATGCAGGAAAATCAGCAAATATTACAGTTAATCAATCTCTTGATAATCAAAAAGGTGAGATTTTATCAACTGGTCGAGTTGATATTGTAAATCCAGATTTGACCTTAGTTGTAAATAATGCACTAGGGACAATTGAATCAGTGATTGGAACGACATTGCAAGCTAAAACATTAGTTGATGAGGGGTCAATTAGTACAAAAGGAGATTTGGGTATTGAGTTAAATGATAGCTTTACCCTAAATAAAGCCTTTGGTGTAGGTAATAATCTTACTTTTAAAACAAAAGGTGATTTTGTTAATAACTCCAACCTTGTGGTAGGTAATTCAGCATCAGTTGAAGGATCTACTATTCAAAATAGTGCTAATGCAGAAATTTCTTCAATAAATACACGTATTCAAACTAATAAGCTAAATAACTTTGGCTTAATTGATGGCGATACCACAGTGATTAAAGCCAATGATGTAAATAACATTGGTACGGCACGTATTTATGGAGGACACCTTGCAATTCAAGCAAACAATTTAAATAACCTTGAGAATGCTGACGGAACAGCGGCGACAATTGCTGCTCGTGAGAGACTTGATTTAGGTGTCGGTAATTTAGTAAACCGTAACCATTCACTTATTATGAGTTTAGGTAATATCTATATTGGTGGACAGTTAAATGAAAATAATCAAGCAACTGGTTACGCAAATAGTATTGATAACGGTAGTGCAACCATTGAAGCTTTAGGAAGTGGTTGGATTAAAACCCATCGTCTGCTAAACCACGATTTACATTTAAGGTTAGGACATAAATATACTAAAAATCATTTTGTTACGTATTCCCCGTTTGATAGCAGTGCGACTTATTATAGTAATGAAGGAGAAAAAGGTGAGGGCTATTTAGATCATGTTAATAATAGTCGTCATAATAGCAATCAATATTTTCGTTTCAATGATGGACGTAAAGCTGTGGCAGCTCAAAATTGGCTGAAACAAGATTACATTCGAACCACAGATACAAATACCATTGAACACCAAGATCCAGGTAAATTGCTTATTGGGCAGTCTTTACATTTGGAAGGGGGGGAGTATACGAATAAACACTCCCGAATTGTGATTGGTGACACCTTATATTTAGCGGATAAAGCGATTAAGGAATCCGTCAGTACAGTAAGCCAAGGATCACTAAAACTTGATAATATTGATGTTGATGGTGAAATTCATCGTCGAGATATCGGTTTGAAAACAGATATTAAAAAAGAACATCGTTATCATGGTGTGAGAGGTAAAAAAGTTTGGGCTGTGTATGGACGAAATAAACAAAAAATCGACCGCCTATTACCTGTCGAACCGTTTAAATTTGGGCTGGAACTTTTAAAAATAGGTGAGCCGGTGGAGTCTACTGGCACAACTGTTGGGGATAAATCAGATTTCCAAGGCATTTCATTAGCGGAGAAAACACCTTTAAATACAGATTTAAATGTTCACCGCGTTAACCTGGAAGCAATCACGTCTGGAGTGATGAAAAATAAAGATAACCTTGATATCAAAACGCATTTACCAGATATTTCATTGCCACAGGCAAGCCTTTACAAAATTAACCCAGTGCTATCTAGTCAATACCTAGTGGAAACTGATCCACGTTTTATTCAGAAATCTAAATGGCTAAGTTCTGATTATATGTTTAAACAGATTCATAGCGATCCGAAAAATATTCTGAAGCGTTTGGGTGACGGTTTTTATGAACAGCGTTTAGTAAATGAGCAAATCAATCAACTCACGGGCAGACGTTTCCTTCAAGGTTACTTATCTGATTATGAACAGTATAAAGCCTTGATGGATAATGGTGCGCAATATGCGAAGAAACTTAATTTGATCCCTGGCGTGGCATTAACGGCTGAGCAGATGAAACAACTCACCTCAGATATGGTATGGATGGTAAAACGTGAAGTAACGTTAAAAGATGGTTCGAAAAAAGAAGTACTTGCACCACAGGTTTATGTAGTGAGCCGTAATGCAGATATTGATAGTCGAGGCGCAGTGATTTCAGCCAACGATGTAATTGTCAATATTCAAGGCGACATTCAAAACAGTGGAGTTATTTCGGGGCGTAATTTGACCCATTTGGCGGCAAATAATATAGAAAACCTAGGCGGAAAATTGCAAGGGCGTGAGCTTTACTTAAAAGCGAAAGAAACTCTTAATAATCTCGGTGGAGAACTCAATGCAGAAGAGCGTTTAGTGGCTCAAGCTAAAAACATTAATATAGAAAGCCGCACGAGTGAAACCGAGGATACTGGCAATTTTTACCGCAAATCCCTTGTTCAGCAAGCCTCAATTAATGTGGGTAGAAAAGATGCAGCTGATAAGGGGCAAAAAGGCACTGCTCTTTTAATGGCAACGGAAAATATCACAGTAAAAGGCGCTAACTTTAATATTAAAGGTGATGCGGCATTGCAAGCGGGTGATAAATTAAATCTTGACACGATTGAAACCCAAAACAAAGAACATTATGTCTCTAACGCTGATAATTATTACAAGCTTGATCAAAAACAAGAAGTTGGCAGTCAGTTAAATGTCACTGGAAATCTTGATGCTGTGGGTAAAAGTGCGGTTGAAATGCGAGGCGTTTCTGTAACCAGTAATGGCACTATGAATGTGATGTCTGAGGGGAATATTAATATCCAAGAAGCCCGTTATAAAGAGCAGCTTTCTAGTGGTTCAAAAAGTAAATCTAGAGGTTTAACAAGCTCAACGACAGAAGTTTATCGACATAAACACGATTATGACGTTGCGGAAGCCTCAAATTTAGATGCAGATAAGATTTATCTTCATTCAAGCAAAGGTAATGTCACTATTCAGGGCTCAAATGTAGCAGCTGGTAATGGTTTGACGGTGAAGGCTAAAAACATTGATATTCGCGAAGCTGAGAACCGAGTCTACTCTGATGATTATTACAGCAAGAAAAAATCAGGCATGTTGGGAGGTGGTATTGGAGTAACCTTTGGTTCTCAAAAACAAACCACAGAAAGTGATCAGACTAAGCTTTATGCGAAAGGTAGCCAAGTAGGTAGCTTGAACGGTAATACTACGATGATTGCGGAAAACACTTATACTCAAACTGCGAGTAAGGTGAGTGCAATCAAAGACGGCGATGTGAATATTCTGGCGAAAAAAGTCGATATTAAAGCTGCAGATGACAAATATGAAACCAATACCAAACAAAAATTTGAGCAAAAAGGTTTAACTATTGCTATTAGCTCTCCTGTTATTTCTGCTATTCAAGCAGTACAAGGGGCTATCGAATCCACTAAACAAGTTGGCGATAGTAAACATGACCGAGTGAATACTATGTCGGCAGCTAATGCTGGCTTTGAGGCTTATCGTGCCTACCAATCTGGAAAAAAAGCTGTAACCGATGTCAAAGATTTTATGAATGGTGAAGGGGATGTCGACTCCTTGATCGGTGTACAAATCACTTATGGTCAACAGAAGAGCGAATCTCACTCTCATACTGAAGGAAAAACAGCCTATAAATCCCAAGTTAATGCTGGCGGCAAAGTAAATATTATGGCGACAGGTGCAGGAAAGGATTCCAATATTAATATTGAAGGTTCAGATGTTTCTGGTAAACAAGGCACGACTTTGATGGCAGATAATCAAGTAAACATCAAAGCAGCAGAACAAAACCATCAAGAACGAAGCACTAATAAATCGAGTGGTTTTAATGCAGGGGTAGCCATTAAAGTGAGTAATGGTGAGGCTGCTGGGATTACTT
>JAGZRY010000165.1 GCA_018381425.1 Haemophilus parainfluenzae | reverse complement strand
TAATTCACAGCCATATTTGTCAGGGTGCGCATTAACCATTGGCAATTTTGATGGGGTGCATTTGGGGCATCAGGCGATTTTGCGTCATCTTCGCCAGAAAGCGAATGCGCTGAATTTACCCATGGCAGTGATGCTTTTTGAGCCACAACCGCGCGAATATTTTATGGGCGACAAAGCCCCTGCGCGTTTAATGCGATTAAGAGATAAATTGCATTATTTGGATCAGGCGGGTGTGGATGTGGTGATCGTCGCGAAATTTGACCGCACTTTCGCCAATCTTCCTGCAGAACAATTTATTGAAGATTGGCTTGTACGCAAATTAAATGTGAAGTTTCTCAGCATTGGCGATGATTTCAAATTTGGTGCGAAACGTTTAGGCAATTTTGCGATGTTGCAACAAGCAGGAAAGCAGTTTGGTTTTGAAGTTGAAGACAGTCGCACCTTCTGTTTAGATGAGTTACGTATCAGTAGTACCGCTATTCGAGATGCGTTGGCTAAAGATGATTTACAGCATGCGGAAAATTTACTCGGCAAGCCTTATCGTATTTTTGGTCGTGTGATACACGGCAATAAATTAGGGCGAACCATTGGTTTTCCTACCGCGAATGTTCGCTTACATCGCCAAGTGAACCCAGTAAAAGGGGTTTATGCGGTGAAAGTGCGGTTAAAATCGGGCGAGATTTTTAACGGCGTCGCCAACATGGGAAAACGCCCAACCATTAACGGTACGATACAATTATTAGAAGTCCATTTATTTGATTTTTCTCAGAATATTTATGGACAAATGGTCGAAGTGGAATTCTGCCATAAGATTCGCGATGAGATAAAGTTTCCGTCTTTTGAGGCGTTGAAAGCTCAAATTGAACAAGACGTAAAAACAGCGAAAGCATTTTTTGCAAAATAGGATTATATTGAAATATAAAATTGGAAAATAACATGACAGTTGATTACAAAAACACGTTAAATTTACCTGAAACAGGTTTCCCTATGCGTGGCGATTTAGCCAAACGCGAGCCTGTAATGTTAAAAAATTGGTATGACAAACAGTTGTATCAAAAAATCCGTCAAGCGACGAAAGGTAAAAAATCCTTTATTTTGCATGATGGCCCTCCGTATGCGAACGGCAATATTCATATCGGTCATGCCGTTAATAAAATTCTGAAAGATATTATTGTTAAATCCAAAACCGCATTAGGTTTTGACTCGCCTTATATCCCTGGTTGGGACTGTCATGGCTTGCCAATTGAATTAAAAGTAGAAGGTTTAGTGGGCAAACCAAACGAGAAAGTGACTGCAGCTGAATTCCGCCAAAAATGCCGAGAATATGCGGCAGAGCAAGTAGAAGGGCAGAAAAAAGATTTTATCCGTTTAGGGGTGTTAGGCGATTGGGATAATCCTTATTTAACGATGAACTTCGACACCGAAGCAAACATCATCCGTACCCTTGGTAAAGTGATTGCGAATGGTCACTTATATAAAGGTTCAAAACCAGTACACTGGTGTTTAGATTGCGGTTCTTCTTTAGCAGAAGCAGAAGTGGAATATGAAGACAAAGTTTCTCCGTCTATCTATGTGCGTTTTCCTGCTGTAAGTGCGGTTGAAATTGAAGAGAAATTTAACGTAGTAGGCAAAGGCCATGGCAAATTATCTGCGGTGATTTGGACAACCACACCTTGGACAATGCCATCTAACCGTGCGATTGCGGTAAATGCAGACTTAGAATACCACTTAGTACAACTTGGCGATGAGCGTGTGATTTTAGCTGCTGAATTAGTTGAATCCGTAGCGAAAGCCGTGGGCGTAGAACAAGTTGAAGTTTTAGGTTCAGTAAAAGGTCAGGCGCTTGAGTTAGTACGCTTTAACCATCCGTTCTATGATTTCACTGTACCAGTGATTTTAGGTGATCACGTGACCACTGATGGCGGTACAGGTTTAGTACACACTGCACCGGATCATGGTTTGGACGACTTTATTGTAGGACAAAAATATAATTTACCAATGGCGGGTCTTGTATCGAATGACGGTAAATTTATTTCAACGACTGAATTCTTTGCAGGCAAAGGCGTATTTGAAGCCAATCCATTGGTTGTTGAAAAATTACAAGAAGTGGGCAACTTATTAAAAGTTGAGAAAATCAAACACAGCTACCCACACTGCTGGCGTCACAAAACCCCGATTATTTTCCGTGCGACACCACAATGGTTTATCGGCATGGAAACACAGGGTCTACGCCAACAAGCATTAGGCGAAATCAAACAAGTTCGTTGGATTCCAGATTGGGGTCAAGCACGTATCGAGAAAATGGTTGAAAACCGCCCTGACTGGTGTATTTCCCGTCAACGTACTTGGGGTGTGCCGATGACCCTATTCGTGCACAAAGAAACCGAAGAACTTCATCCGCGTACTTTAGAGTTACTTGAAGAAGTGGCGAAACGTGTAGAGAAAGCCGGTATTCAAGCATGGTGGGATTTAGACGAAAAAGAATTATTAGGTGCGAACGCAGAAACCTATCGCAAAGTGCCTGATACCCTTGACGTATGGTTTGACTCAGGATCAACCTATTCTTCTGTTGTCGCAAATCGCCCAGAATTTAACGGCCAAGATATCGACATGTATTTAGAAGGTTCTGACCAACATCGTGGTTGGTTTATGTCTTCTTTAATGCTTTCTACGGCAACAGACAGCAAAGCACCATACAAACAAGTATTAACTCATGGTTTCACCGTGGATGGTCAAGGTCGTAAGATGTCAAAATCTATCGGTAACATCGTGACACCACAAGAAGTCATGGATAAATTCGGTGGTGACATTTTACGTTTATGGGTGGCATCTACCGACTATACCGGTGAAATGACTGTTTCTGATGAAATCTTAAAACGTGCCGCGGACAGCTATCGTCGTATTCGTAACACTGCGCGTTTCTTACTAGCGAACTTGAATGGTTTTGATCCGCAACGTGATGCCGTTAAACCGGAAGAAATGATTAGCTTGGATCGTTGGGCGGTAGCTTGTGCGTTAGATGCACAAAAAGAAATTAAAGACGCGTACGATAACTATCAATTCCACACAGTAGTACAACGTTTAATGCGTTTCTGTTCTGTGGAAATGGGCTCGTTCTACCTTGATATTATCAAAGATCGTCAATATACCACCAAAGCAGACAGCCTTGCGCGTCGTAGCTGCCAAACAGCGTTATGGCACATTGCGGAAGCTTTAGTACGTTGGATGGCACCAATCCTGTCATTCACGGCAGATGAAATTTGGGGTTACTTACCACAAACCGCAACTGCACGTGCTGAATTCGTCTTTACTGAAGAATTCTACGAAGGCCTATTTGGCTTAGGCGAGAATGAAAAACTAGACGATGCTTACTGGCAACAACTGATTAAAGTTCGTTCTGAGGTGAACCGCGTATTAGAAGTCGCGCGTAACGATAAAGTGATTGGTGGCGGTTTAGAAGCAGAAGTAACCGTTTATGCGAATGACGAATATCATGCATTGTTAGAACAATTAGGCAATGAATTGCGTTTCGTGTTAATCACCTCAAAAGCAGAAGTGAAAGCATTAGCAGACAAACCTGCAGATGTGGCTACGGGTGAGTTAGAGGGTATTGCGGTAAGTGTAGCTCGTTCTAACGGTGAAAAATGTCCACGTTGTTGGCATTATTCTGACAAAATCGGCGTGAATCCTGAACATCCTACACTTTGTCCACGTTGTGTGGAAAACGTAGCGGGTAACGGCGAAGTACGTCAGTTCGCGTAAGCTTAACATCATGAAGAAAAGAGTGGTCAAAATTGACCGCTCTTTTTTATGTTTAAATGAACAGAAATAAAAAAGGCTGAAGTAAATCAGCCTTAAAGATCTTATTGGTTAAAGGTATTACATACAGAAGGGTTGGCACTTCGTAAGCCTTTTCTGAACCATTCTAGACGCTGTGCAGATGTACCGTGAGTGAAGCTATCCGGTACCACATAACCTTGGCTGCGTTTTTGTAAACGGTCATCGCCCACAGCTTCTGCGGCATTAAACGCTTTTTCTTCATCACCGCGTTCAAATAAACCACTTTTCACCGCTTGGCTCGCCCAAACACCGGCGAAACAGTCAGCTTGAAGTTCTAATTGGACAGAAAGTTGATTTGCCGTTTTACGATCGCTGCTTTGTTGTGCGCGATTTACTTGCGGCAGAATACCAAGCATATTTTGTACATGGTGACCGACTTCGTGCGCAATTACATAAGCAAAGGCTGAATCACCTGCTGCACCCAGTTTATTTTTCATTTCATTATAGAATGATAAATCAAGGTAAACTTTGCGATCGCTTGGGCAGTAGAATGGGCCCATTGCAGATTGACCCGTACCACAAGCAGTTGGCGTTACACTATTGTAAAGCACCATGGTTGGCTCGCTATAGGTTTTACCCATTTGTCTAAAATATTGTCCCCAAACGGTTTCAGTATCCGCTAATACAACTTTAGAAAGACTCGCAAGCTGCTGTTCTTCTTGGGTTTCTAATTGTTGAGAACTTTGT
>JAGZRY010000164.1 GCA_018381425.1 Haemophilus parainfluenzae | reverse complement strand
AGTGTGATAGACTCGCGCAAGTTTTTAATGAGATGATTTGCTGCTAAAGTGCGGTTAAAAAGAGTAAAAAATGAATAACTATTTATTAAAATGCGAAAATATCAATAAATTTTATCAAGAAGGTGAAAATCAAACGCAAGTGTTAAAAGGCGTTTCTTTTTCTATGGAACCTGCAGAGTTGGTTGCGATTGTGGGGAGTTCTGGTTCAGGAAAAAGTACTTTATTGCACACTTTGGGTGGTTTAGATCAGCCAAGTAGTGGGGAAGTCTTTATTAAAGGGCAATCTTTGCAAAAAGCGTCTGAAAGTGAATTGGCTAAATTACGTAACCAAAATCTCGGTTTTGTATATCAATTTCATCATTTAATGGCGGATTTTACAGCGTTAGAAAATGTGATGATGCCGATGTTAATTGGTCGTCAGAATAAAACAGAAGCAAAAGATCGTGCTGAAAAAATATTAGGCGCAGTTGGCTTAAGTCACCGCATTACTCATCGTCCATCTGCACTTTCGGGAGGTGAACGTCAACGTGTTGCGATTGCTCGTGCATTGGTGAATAACCCTGCTCTTGTCTTGGCTGATGAACCAACTGGTAACTTGGATCATAAAACCACAGAAAGTATTTTTGAGTTGATTCAAACCTTGAATGCGGAACAAAACATTGCATTTTTATTGGTTACACATGATATGTTGTTAGCGCAAAAACTGGCTCGTTGCTTAACCATGCAAGACGGCATTTTGAAGGAAGGTGTGTGATGAATACGCCGTTTTTTATTAGTTGGCGTTATCAACGAGGTAAGCAAAAGAATCCGTTGGTAGCGTTAATTTCAAAATTCTCTGCTATCGGTATCGCCCTTGGCGTAGCAGTGTTGATTGTGGGGTTAAGTGCCATGAATGGTTTTGAGCGTGAGTTGAATTCACGTATTTTGGCTGTCGTGCCACACACGGAAATCACTGTTAATCCACATGCTAATGAAGCCACATTAAACCATTGGCAGAACCTTGCGGAACGTCTAAAAACAAACAAAAAAATTACCGCACTTTCACCTTTTGTGAGTTTTACAGCCTTAGTCGAAAATGGCAATAAACTTAAAGTTGTACAAGTGAAAGGGGTCGATAAACAAGCTGAAGATCAAGTGAGTTCTCTTGGTAAGTTTGTGGAAGGTGATGGCTGGCAGAAATTCGCAGAAGAAGGTGGATTGGTGCTGGGCTCTGGTATTGCCAAAGAGTTAGATGTTAAAGCAGGCGATTGGGTGTCGTTATTGATTTCTCAACCTAATGGTGAAGATCAAATGGCTCAACCTAATCGGGAGCGTGTTCAAGTGACCGCTATTTTACGTTTAGATGGCCAGTTAGACCACAGTTATGCCTTACTGGCATTGCCTCAAGCACAAGAGTTAATGGGGTATCGTGAAGATCAAATTACCGGTGTTGAATTGAAAGTTGATGATCCATTCAAAGTACAAGAAATGGATTATTCGATGCTGAGTGATTATCCGCAACTGCTTTATATTCAAAACTGGGTGGCAAAATTTGGCTATATGTATCGTGATATTCAGCTTATCCGTACGGTGATGTATATCGCGATGGTGCTTGTAATTGGGGTAGCGTGTTTTAATATCGTTTCTACCTTAATTATGGCGGTAAAAGACAAGCAAGGTGATATTGCGATTATGCGAACCCTGGGGGCAAATAATGGCTTTATTAAGCAGATCTTTATTTGGTATGGCTTGCTTGCAGGAATGAAAGGGTGTTTGATTGGTATCGTGTTAGGAGTCGTACTTGCACTGAATCTCACGCCGATTATTCAAAGCATCGAGACATTACTCGGTAAAAAATTGTTATCAGATGGCATCTATTTCGTTGATTTCTTACCAAGTGAATTACATTGGTTCGATGTTGTATTAGTTCTCGTGGCGGCATTGGTATTGAGTTTACTCGCGAGTCTTTATCCAGCCAGTCGAGCCGCGAAGTTACAACCTGCTCAAGTATTGAGTAATCATTAATAAAAAATCAGGGATTAAGTATTTAATCCCTGATTTTTTTATTGTTCAACCGTTAATCATTATTGGTTTTCTTTATCTGTTTTTAATAAGCCAGATGAACCTTCGGAATAATCGCGAGGTGGTTCTTCTGATTTACTTTCTGATGAGGCTGTCACCAATTGCTGGGTAAATAAACCTTTGTCGGCTGGTTTACTGCCAAGCAAGGTTTCAGATGAAACCGCATAGTGACGATAGAGTTTTTGATAATCACCAATTAAGGTTTTAAATAATTCGGCACTTTCAGCAAAATGTTTTTCAAGTTGTGCTTGTTTATCGCTTAATTGTGTTTTCACTTCTTTCAGTTCAGCTTCGGTCTGAACTTGTTTTTTAACAGAACCTTTTGTTAAACGTAATAGCAAATATCCTAAGATTACGCCAACTACAAGCCCGATCACCGCAGCTTGCCATATTTCTGGTATCCATGATTGCATACATTACTCCTTATTTTGAATTCAGTGTTTAGTGTAAAGGAAAAACAAAAAAGTTTCTTTGCGGTTGATCACATTTTGAAAAAACTGTGCTTACACGGCTGCAATAATCACGATCTCAACCTTCCAATCAGGATCGGCAAGTTTCGCTTCTACCGTTGCTCGGCTTGGTGGATTTTGGCTATCAACCCATTCATCCCATGCTTGGTTGAGTTGAGCATAATCTGCCATATCAGCAAGGAAGATTTGCGTGGTAAGAATTTTGCTTTTTTCAGAACCAATTTCAGCCAATAATTTATCGATCAGTGAAAGGACTTCTTTGGTTTGCTCGTAAGCATTTTGCTTAACGGTTTTTTCCGGTACTTGGCCTGCAAAATAGGCAGTATTATTATGAATGACCACTTCAGAAAAGCGTTTGCTTGGTTGAATGCGTTGAATAGACATAATGGCTCCTTTTTGATGAAGATAATTCCATTCTAAAGGTGGTTTTAGACTTTGTAAATCAAGAAATTGTGAGATAAAATAATTGAGAATTTTTATCAACTAAAGGAAACTATGAAACTCCTGATTTCGAATCAATATGGCGCCATTGTGATGGCATTATTGCCTTTTGTTTACGGTATGTTATTAGCTTCACCTGTTTGGGCGCATTTCTTTTTGCTTTTAGCTTGGTTCACGATGTATTTGCTGAGTTACCCAATGCTGAGTCTCTTTAAAGGCAAAAATATGGCGGAATATAAAAAGTGGACAATCATCTATGGTGTCGCAGCTTTTTTATTTGCGCTTCCTGCCATTTTTTATAACTGGCAAATTCTTTTCTTTATTGCCGCCATGTTTCCTTTTGTGTTGGTGAGTATCTATTACACCAAGAAAAAAGATGAACGCAATCTTCTCAATGATTTAGCAGGTATTGCAATTTTTGCCCTTGCAGGTATGGGATCCTATTATTTTTCTGACCGCTCTTTTGATGAAAAAATCTGGTGGGTAGCACTGTATCCAAGCTTATTTTTTATTGGCACGACGCTTTACGTCAAATCAATGATGCGTGAACGTAAAAATCCGCTTTATCTCAAAGCCTCTATTATTTTCCATGTGCTTTGCGTGCTCGGTTGTTTATTTACCCAACAATATGTCTTATCACTTGCTTTTGTGCCGGCGTTAATTCGTGCCATTTATTTACCCACCAAGAAACTTTCGGTTAAGCAAGTCGGTCTAATAGAATTCGGAACATCCGCCATTTTTTTGATTATTTTATTGATAGCGACATTATAAGATGAAGACATTAGCCAAACTTTTACTCCTCACCACGCTCACCTTAAGCAGTTCAGCATTTGCGATGAAAACCATTGATTTGGTCGATAAAGCGCAAATGACAGAGCAGCAAAAAATGGATCTGGCGCAAAAACTGGCTGAGAAACAAGATTGGAAAGCCGTTTTTGAAATTATGTATCCTTTAGCTTTGGAAGGTAATTTACAAGCGCAAAGCAATTTAGGGATGCTTTATAATTTAGGTCGCGGAGTAGATGAAAATAAAGAGTTGGCTTATTGGTGGTTTAGCGAAGCCGCTGAGCGAGGCAGTATTAAAGCCATCAATAATTTGGCTGTCATGTATTTCAACGGCAACAACTATGTGAAACAAGATACCGCTCAAGCGATTAAATTATTTGAAACCAGTGCGACAAAAGATCCTGATGCAATGCTTACATTAGGGGAAATCTATACCAATCAGAAAGAATTTACCAAAGCCTTTAAATGGTTCCAAAAAGCTGCGAATGCGGGCAGCAATGAGGGGCGATTCCGTTTGGCTCGTTTGTATGAAGAAGGGGTTGGAACACAAGTCAATATTGGTTTGGCCAAATTGCTTTATTTGGAAATTATGAATACGGCGAAAAAGGATGAAATCAAAGAAATCGCCAGGCAGCGATTACAACGTTTAAGCTTGTATTAAAAAAGTACGGTTGATTTGATCTGCACCCCAAAAGTTGGACTCAACAAACCAACAATTGAGGTGCAGATTTTTTATGGGTAAACACTACACAATCGAATTTAAATTACAGGTT
>JAGZRY010000163.1 GCA_018381425.1 Haemophilus parainfluenzae | reverse complement strand
CAGAATAGGTTGAAGAACCTGTAATTTAAATTCGATTGTGTAGTGTTTACCCATAAAAAAATCTGCACCTCAATTGTTGGTTTGTTGAGTCCAACTTTTTGGGTGCAGATCAAAATTCACCGCACTTTAAGAAATTACGCTTTTTTGTCGCCTTTTAACAGTTCGGCAATGCCCGCTACCGAGCCGATTAAATTGCCGGCTTCAAGCGGCATCATGACCACTTTGCTGTTCGGTGAACCACCGATTTGTTTCAAGGCTTCTGTATATTTTTGCGCGATAAAGTAATTGATCGCTTTGATATCACCGCTGGCAATCGCTTCTGACACCATTTGAGTTGCTTTCGCTTCCGCTTCTGCTGCACGCTCACGTGCTTCTGCTTGTAAGAAGGCTTCTTGTCGTTCCCCTTCCGCTTTCAGAATACGGGCTTGTTTTTCCCCTTCTGCGCGTAAAATTTCCGCCTGGCGAATACCTTCCGCTTCCAACACTTCCGCACGTTTATTACGTTCTGCTTTCATTTGTGCGTTCATGGAATCAATCAATTCACGTGGTGGACGCACATCACGAATTTCAATACGGGTGACTTTAATCCCCCAAGGATTAGTCGCTTCATCCACAATCGCCAACAAACGACCATTAATCGCATCACGTTGGGAAAGCATTTCATCCAACTCCATCGAACCTAATACGGTACGAATGTTAGTCATGGTTAAATTGATAATCGCTTGCTCTAAATGGTTCACCTCATAAGCAGCACTGCGAGCATCAATCACCTGTACAAAACAAACCGCATCAATGGATACGTTCGCGTTATCCTTAGAAATAACTTCTTGTGAGGGAATATCTAATACCTGTTCCATCATATTGATCTTACGACCAACACGATCCACAAACGGGACCACAAAGTTCAAGCCCGGCATTAAGGTGTGGGTATAACGCCCAAAACGCTCAATCGTCCAGTTATAGCCTTGAGGTACGGTTTTGAGAGCTGAAAATAGTACGACAACGGCTAATACAATAAAAACGACTGCAGCAATAGATAACCCTTCCATAGATTGCTCCTTAATGATGAGTAAATATAAGAAAAGTCTATCAAATTAGACCGCACTTTGTATATAAATATATTTATCGTTTTCTCTTATAAATTCAAAAAGATGCGTAATACAATTCGGGGCATCTAAATCTTGATGAGAGACAAATAAAAGTTGGGTTTTACTATTATTGACCAGTTGCTCAATAAAATGTTTTACGAGCTTGCGATTTAATCCATCAAGCCCTTGAAAAGGTTCATCTAAAATCAAAACAGGTGGATATTTCACCATCGCACGAGTAATGAGCAATAAACGTTGCTGTCCCCAAGAAAGTGAACGAAATGGCTTTTTGGCTAAATGAGTCAGATTTAAACGAGCTAACCACTGCATGGCTTTTAAACGAATTGCCTCTGGCACTTGTTGATAAATCCCAATACTATCAAAAAAGCCTGAAATAATGACATCTAGCACGGAACAATTCACACAATAATCTAAATGCAGTTGGCTGCTTACGTAGCCAATTTTTTGTTTAATATCCCAAATGGTTTCGCCTGATCCACGTTGTTTACCAAAGATCACTACATGATTCGCAAATGCTTGCGGGTGATCACCTGTAATTAAAGAAAGTAACGTAGACTTTCCTGCGCCATTAGGTCCTTTAATCCACCAATTTTGATGAGGTTGAACAACCCAGTTTAAATGATCCAAAATGACTTTATCGCCATACTGGACCGTGACATTTTTAAGCTCAAAGTGCGGTTGGTTTTCAGGCAGTTTTAGTAATGGTGACGCTGCTTCTGGCAAAGCCACATCAACAGATTGTTCCGCATAAGCTAATTGTTGATAAATACTTTGTTGCTCAATGGATTGGCGTTCACCTCCTAGTACTAACTCTAAATTTTCCAACATAGCTAAATGAGTTGCTTCAGCAGGAATATCGGCCAGACGATTGACGATCAGAACGATTGCACATTCTTTTTTCAGTTCATTCAACATCGCCATCCAATCTTGCACTGATTGTTGATCTAGCCCTTCAAAAGGCTCATCTAAAATCAACAAATCAGGTTTTTGTAATAATGCTTGTGCCAATAAGACTTTACGCGTTTCGCCAGTGGAAAGTTTGATAAAGAAACGATCTAAGAGATAAGTAATTCCTAATTTTTCTGCAATTTGTTCACAAAAAGTAAGCGCCGTACTACCATTTAAAATGGTTTCTCTTGCTGTTTGACCAAAAAAATCTGGATCAGTATCATCATTATTTAAATTCTTTAATGTTGCTTCAAGAATTTCACGTTGTTTTTCAAAAGAGAAGGATTGAATCCGTTGAAAGGAATTATGATACTTCCCTTCTAGCAAAGACAATTCATTTTGCAAGGCTAAAGCAAACGCCGATTTCCCACTCCCATTACTACCTACCACAACCCAATATTGCTGTGGCTCAATCGCAAAGTGCGGTAAGTTTAAAGTCTGTTTTTGATGAAGCTCAAATTTTGCTTGCTGAATTAAAAGTGTCATTCTCTTTCCTTTAAAAACAAAAGGCGAGCAATTGCCCGCCTTGTTAGATGAATTTAATTAACCGTTTTTACGCTCTTCTTCGATACATACTGCCGCAGTAAATAGTACGTCAGTTGAAGAGTTAAGTGCAGTTTCTGTTGAGTCTTGTAAGATACCGATAACAAAACCGACACCGATCATTTGAGCTGCAATGTCATCATTAATACCGAATAAGCTACAAGCTAATGGGATTAACAATAATGAACCACCTGCCACACCAGACGCTCCACACGCACAAAGCGCAGCAACAATACTTAATAACACTGCACTAATGAAAGAGACTTCGATACCTAATGTATGAACAGCCGCTAACGTTAATACAGTAATGGTAATCGCTGCACCCGCCATATTGATATTCGCACCTAATGGAATTGCCACAGAATAGGTTTCTTCATCAAGATTTAAGCGTTTTGCTAATTCAATGTTTACCGGGATGTTTGCCGCAGAACTACGCGTAAAGAATGCAGTTACACCACTTTCACGTACACAAGTCCACACTAATGGATATGGGTTACGACGGATTTTCCAATAAACAAGGATTGGGTTAAGTACAAATGCAGTAAATAACATTGTGCCGATTAACACAAATAATAATTGAACATATCCACCTAACGCAGATAAGCCTTTGTCAGATAATGTTTCAGCTACTAAACCGAATACACCGAAAGGCGCAAATGAAATAATTACGTGAACAATTTTAGAAATGCCTTCTGCAAAATCAGCCACAACTTGTTTCGTTGCATCTGATGCATGACGAAGGGCTAAACCTAAACCGATAGACCACGCTAAAACACCGATAAAGTTTGCTTTGAAAATTGCATTTAATGGGTTATCTACCACATTCAATACTAAAGTAAGCATGACTTGTCCAACAGATTGAGGCGCTGAACTCGCATCCTCTTTTACTGCAAGAGCCACATCTGATGGGAATGCCATACTTGCAATCACTGCAGCCACAGCGGCCAAGAAAGTACCCAAAAGATAAAGCATGACAATTTCTTTCATGTTGCTTTTAGAACCGACTTTCTTATTAGCCAGTGCAGCCATAACAAGGAAGAAAATCAAAATTGGTGCAACTGCACGCAATGCTTTAACAAAAATTTGACCCAGCACACCAAAGCTAGATGCAAGATCAATGCCTGATGAATTTTTTACACTCTCATTCACCAATGCAACAAGGATCCCGAGTACCAAACCAATAGCAATTCGTTTTACCAAATTACCTTGGAACAAAAAATGAAATAAACGTGATGTATTCATAATAGTTTTAAATGAAGATTAAGTTGAACTTCAGATCGTTACGATCCACCGAAACATGATAAAGATAGCTCAAATTTTATTTAAAAGAAAATTTTTTCTTTATTATTTTACTAAAAAATTGAACTTTTTAAGCTAGGAATGAATTTTTTCTAAAATTTTCGCCTATAAAAAAATTTTTTCTATGTCCTATTGACACACTGTATCTAATACCAGTATATTATACCTGTATAAACAACCAATGATTAAAAACACACTAACTAAAAGGAACACAAGATGATGAACTACGCAAATACAGTTGCACAAAATGATATGACGTTTTCTTATCATCCTATGCCATTTTTCAATGATGTTGAAAGTAAATCGACATTTAATAAAAAATTAGATCTCAACCTTTATTGCATCAAACGTCCACAACAAACTTGCTTCATTCGTGTTACCAATCCGAATATGCTTGCTTGGGGAATTGAAATGGGCGATATTTTAGTGGTTGAAAAAAATGACAGCCTTTTCATTGGTGATCTTGTAGTATTAGAAAAACAAGATGAATTCCATATTTATGAATTTGCCGGCGTAAGCGGTAATGAATTTGTATTCATGGCATTAGATTCTAAAGTGGAAAATATTAAAACAACACAATGGACAAACCTTCCATTAGTTGGCACGGTAACGAATACCATCCATCAAATGAAACCAAGAAGAGACTTAATGAAATTTGCGGCTTAAGCCAA
>JAGZRY010000162.1 GCA_018381425.1 Haemophilus parainfluenzae | reverse complement strand
CCGCTACCAATACCGGCGTATAAATCTTCGAGGTTTCTTAAGTTATAACGCGGCAAGGCAAGCTGCTCAACCTGTTTCAAACTGATATTCAAACGAGCAAGTTCATTATCTAACTGCTCTTTACCCGCTGGAACATTTTTATCACGATCTTGTTTCTTAAACCACGCTTGGATTTTGGCGCGCGCTTTTGAGGTATGGGTAAAGCCTAAGTTAGGGTTGACCCAATCTCGGCTTGGGTTTGGATTTTTCTGCGTGATAATATCCACTTGCTCCCCCATTTGTAGGTGATAAGTGAATGGTACGATACGTCCACCAACTTTTGCCCCAATACAACGGTGACCAATTTCACTGTGGATCGCATAAGCAAAATCAAGCGGTGTAGAACCAGCTGGTAAGTCTACTACCTCACCTTTCGGCGTAAACACATAGACTCGGTCATCAAAGACTTGGCTACGCAATTCGGCCATCACTTCGCCAGAATCCGTAATATCATCTTGCCATGCAAGTAATTTACGCAACCAGGTGATTTTTTCTTCGTAAGCAGAAAGGCTACCGGTCGTCCCTTCTTTGTATTTCCAGTGTGCGGCTACACCAAGTTCGGCATCATCATGCATTTGCTGGGTACGAATTTGCACTTCAATCGGCTTACCACCTTTGCCCAATACCACAGTATGAATGGATTGATAGCCATTCGGTTTTGGATTGGCAACATAGTCATCAAATTCTTTTGGTAAATGTTTGAAATGTGTATGTACGATACCAAGCGCGGTATAACAATCCTGCAATTTTTGCACAATAATTCTAACCGCTCTTACATCATATAAACCACTGAATTCCAAATGTTTCTTTTGCATTTTTCGCCAAATACTATAGATGTGTTTTGGGCGACCATAAACCTCAACCTGATCAATATTTTCTTTTAAATAACCAGTTAATTCTGTGACGAAATCCGCAATATACCGCTCACGATCTAAGCGGCGCTCATGTAATAATTTGGCAATATTTCGATATTGTTCTGGGTGCAAATAGCGGAAACAGTAATCTTCAAGCTCCCATTTCAATTGACCGATACCTAAACGGTTCGCCAACGGCGCATAAATATTGGAACATTCTTTGGCTGCCAACACTTTTTCCTCTTCGCAAAAATGATTTTCTGCATCGCGAAGAAAGGTAATGCGTTCGGCAAGTTTGATAATCACACAGCGGAAATCGTCCACCATTGCGAGGAGCATACGACGCACATTATCCACTTGAGAAGCATTGGCTGAATGACTGGCATTGAGCTGACGGATATTATCCATCTCCTCTACACCTTTAAGCAGTTTGGTGATTTTAGGGCCAAAATGTTCCTGAATTTGGTCCCAATCTACGAGTTTGTTGGCCACTAATGGGAATAGCATCGCGGTGAGCAAACTTTCGCTATCCATATTCATTTCATGCAGAATTTCCACCATTTCCACACCAGATTGCAATGTGAGAATGGCATTCTCCATTTGATCGGCATGTTCGGCTATTTTGGCTTGAGCATAATACCATGCATCAATCAGAGACTTTTCTACGGGGGCAGCAAGTTTAAGGCTCGAACACCATTGTTCGATCACAAAATCATGTGGATTAGATAAGTGAGAACCACGAACTGCAACCATAATACCCCCTTGTTGATGAATATGGCTCGGTGACATCCTGTCAACCGAGTTGTCTTTTTAAGACAACAAAAAAGTCTGACTATTCTATCAGAATTTACACCTTATTTGATAAATAATGTCACCGACTCCAAATGACTGGTATGCGGGAACATATCAATCATGGCCGTTTTGATGATGCGATAACCGAAAGAGCGGAGAATTTCAGCATCTCTTACTAAGGTTGCAGGGTTGCAAGATACATAAAGAATGCTTTCTGCACCTAGCTCGCACAACGCATTCAATGCAAAAGCGGCGCCACTGCGAGGTGGATCGAGAAGAATTTTATTGAAATGTTGTTTTGCCCAAGGTTGTTCTGAAAAAGCTTGGTCTAAATCGGCTTGATAAAATTCAACATTCTCAATGTAGTTAAACTGTGCATTCAATTGGGCTTTTTGAACCATGTCAAAAACACCTTCAATTCCAACCGCACTTTTCACGCGTTTGGCTAAAGGCAACGTGAAATTCCCCATACCACAGAATAAATCTAAAATGTGATCGTCCTGATTCAAATCAAGCCAATCTAAAGTAGTCTCAACCATTTTCTGATTTAAGTGGGTATTCACTTGAATAAAATCGCGGATATCAAAAGATAAACGAATATTATCCAATGAATAATAAGGCATTTCACCATGCACAAGTTGAATACTTTGATCATCTTGTAAAAACAAATTCACGGCGTTTATACGAGCAAACTCGAGCAACAAAGTGCGGTCAGTTTCAGATAAATTTCCTTTATAGCGTAACAACATGGCTACGCCATTATCCGCTGAAATCAATTCAATATGCCCTAATTGTTTCGGGGCTGAATATTGCGCCCAAAGCGCGGTCAATTTGGGGATAAGATGATTAATTGCAGGCTCTGCGACTAAGCATTGCTGAATACTCACTAACTGATTAGAGTTTTTCTGACGAAATCCCATTTCAATGGTTTTGTTTTTCGCATTCCACAGTAAACTTAATCGTACTCGACGACGATAAGCCCATTGTTCGCCACAAATCATGAGCATTAATTGAATAGGCTCTGCTTGCAGTTTACTTAAACGAGAAAAAAGGGCTTTCTCTTTCGCTTTACGTTGCATTTCCACAGGAATATGCTGGCCTTGGCATCCACCACAACGTCCATAATAACAACATGGTGGCTCAACACGCTGATTACTCTCTTGTAGCCACTTTTGAGCAGTGGCTAATCCATATTGACGTTTTTCATCGGTCACTACCGCTTCCACTTTTTCCGTTGGCAAGGCGTTTTCAATGAACCAGGTTTTACCTTGAATTTTGGCGACACCTAGCCCTTGATAATCTAAATCCTGAATTTCAGCGACGATTTTTTGCGTGGTTTTCTGTTTTTTTTGTGGAGCGTAAAGTAAAGCCATGATGGTGTTTTAATCTATTTGTATCAAAGAAAGGGATTATTTTAAATAAAGTACGTTTTGCGTAAATAATTCTCGACTTTTCAGCGGCTTATCACCTAAATAAGGTTTAAGTGCGATGCGAGTGAAACGTTTTGCCGCTTGTAAGACCGCCTCATCGGTGAATTCCAAACGGTCAAAGGCGAGTAAATCTCGACCATAAAAGGTCAAGTTATCTTTCACCAACGAAGCGATAAAACCCTTTTCCGCGCGGTATTGGTAAGTCATTGATTCATCCACTGGCAAACCTGATCCGGCACAATGCAGAAAATCAATGCCATAACCTAAAATTTTAAGTAGATGAAATTCAAATAGACGTAATGTAGGCTCAACCTGTGGTTGAGTGGCTAAGCCTGTTAAGCATTGTAGATAATGCTGAAAAAGTTGTGGATTGGCCGTTTCTGGCTCGATCACTCGAGTAATCAGCTCATTTACATAAAATCCGCTGTATAAAGCCGTTTGCTGTAAAGGCAGCGTAATTGCTGCGGGCTCTGCTTTCGTAAGTGTTTTTAATGCGCCTTTTCCTGACCAACGAAGAAGTAATGGCGTAAAAGGCTGTAAGACAGATTTCCATGCCGAACGTTTAGCACGTGCACCTTTTGCAATAACCGTCAAACGCCCTGTTTCTTCTGTGAATAAATCCACTAAAAGGCTGGTTTCACTATAAGGACGACGATGTAACACAAAGCCGCGTTGGAGATCCATACAAGAATTATTTGCCTGATTTTAATTCACTTGGTTGTTTCACACAGTGTTCTGCGAGCACCTCACCTACGCTAGTTTGTAATCGACTGAAGTCATCGCGCTCCTGCCAATACCAACGAATATTCGCATAATTTCTACCACGTTCAGAAATCACACGAGTCAATTTTTCGGTTACATCATTAAAAGTAACGGTCACCTGACTGAGTGTTTTTTTACTTTTCTGTTTTTGCTTCGTATGAACCACACTCACTTCTTTATTGCCTTTACACAAATAAACCGTCGCCGAACCCTTTTGAGATTTTTTATCCACGGTTTGCACTTTCATTTTCTGTGGTGCGGGTTTGCTTAATTCAACATTTTGTGAACAAGCTGAAAGGCAAAGTGAGGTCAAAATTACGCTTAATTTTTTTAACATGAATTCTATTTCCATCAAGGTTTGTTTATGATTGCTCACTTTTAGAAATGAGCAAGGATAAACAATCTCATCTAGAAAAATGGGCGATTACTCGCCCACTAAAAATTATTTTTTATATTGATATGAACCATCGGCTTGACGAATGAACTTGCCGCCATTTGATAAACGAAGCTCACTCACTCGACCTTGACTATTCACTGAAACCTGTACTTTGTCACCAGGTTTGAAGCTGCTTAATGCATCACCTGCACCATTTGCTTTTGTCATCGCATTCACATCTGAAATATTCAATTTATTATCACGGAATACTTGCATCAGTGAAACACCTTGAGGCACAGTTAATGTTTTTGTTGCACC
>JAGZRY010000161.1 GCA_018381425.1 Haemophilus parainfluenzae | reverse complement strand
GTTACCCCCGGTTATGAGCACGCCTGTGAAATATGCCGATCTCATCATGCTGGCAACCGAACGCCGCGATCTCGGGCTTGATGATGGCTCTTTCTGGCCCGTACTGGAAGGTATCCCGGCAACAGAGATGTTCAAAGTTATTCCACTGTCGCCAGGCCATACCTATGGGATGTTTATGGAACGCTTTAAAGAGTTAACTGAGTCGTAAAAATCAGCACGTACGAATTCAAACTCTGCCATAAAAGAACATATAAGTAATTTATTAACATATAGATATAGGTTATATTACAAATTGAAAAATTATTGGAGAGCAACAATGAATCAAAATCCATTCTCATTCTATGACTTTCTTGGATATTTAATACCAGGTGGTTTTTTTATCCTATTAATGTATTTCTGTGGTTTGACATTCGATCTAGATATTGTTATTGACTTAAGTGAATTGCTCAGAGGTCAAAGTCAAATCTTTGGCATTTTGAACTACGCTTCAATAGTTATTATATCTTATATAGCTGGACATTTTATTTCTATCACGTCAGCATTTTTTATCGAAAAATACATGAATAAAGAATTAGGATATCCTTCCAAATATCTATTTAAAAAATTGATAGATACCTCAGAAAGCATTTGTAGCCCATCATGCGATGAGAGAAGCGCTGATAAAAAAACAAAAATAAAGAATCGCATAATCAAATGCGTATTATGTCCAATAATACTATGGGATTTTATAACACAAAAACTATGTTATTCTCAATCTCTACCATTTCATTTAGCTAATACAACATGGTTAATGATCAAAGAAGGTTATGAGAAAAAGTTCATAACAAATCGCCAATTATTACAAGATAAAAACGGACTTGATGATGATCTCTTCAGATTGGCATATCATTATGTTTATGAGTTTTCAAAACAACATCAAACAAAAATTCAAAACTATGTTGCATTATATGGTTTTTGCAGAAACATATGTTTAATCTTTATAATTTCATTTTGGGTATCAGTTCCAACCTTTATTTATCGATTATGTACTCATAGTGATTATCTTTATAGTTTACTTTCAATAATGCTTAGCTTTTTCTTCGTCTATGTTTTCTATGTTGGTTTTGTTAAATTTTATAGAAGATATACTTTAGAAGTATTAATGGCATTTGCTGTACTTCAAAGTAACGACACTATTCGTTAATAATGTTGCTCCCGTGTGCAGACGGGATAATGGAGAAACGTATGCTGAACCTCGATTGTGTTCCTATCTCAACTTATTGCAAAGAAACTGGCGAAACTCCTGAAGCAATAAACAAACGTGTACAGCGCGGTGTTTGGCGTGAAGGTGTTCAGGTTTTAAAGGTTGAAGGCGTTAAGGAGAGGTGGATTGATCTTAGTGAGGTTGCAAAATGGGCCAGACAAAACTGCTCAAACTACCGCGCGGCGTAACAATCAGGAAACACCGCCAGGGAGAAACGATCAATATAACTTTCACCTACAAAGGAGTTAGATGTCGTGAGCCGCTTTCCAATCTGGAAGTAACACCAAAGAACATTAAATACGCCGAGCGTACACTCGGCGAAATCCATAATAAGATCGAAAGGGGAACATTCATTTATGCAGAATATTTTCCCCGTTCTGCTCGTTTGAAAATTTTTGGTAATGCTGCTGCAAGCAAAACGGTAAAGATGTACCTGGACGAATATCTTGAAATCTGCGAAACAAGAAAACTTTCACCCTCTACGATTGGTGGCTATAAAAAATGCCGTAGTGCGTTAGCCTCACTTCACATTTGCCCTGCAAGTGAATTAACACCAGCAACCCTGAAAGCGTGGATTCAAAGCCAGAAAACAACCTTAAAAACCATTCGCAACCAGTTATCTTTCCTACGGTCAGCACTTGATGAAGCCGTGACCGATGGGGTACTTCAAATTAACCCCGTATCGTTAGTAACAGCTTCGCGCTACCAAAGTGATAAGTCAGAAGCAGAAAGCAGCTATGTGGTTGATCCGCTATCACCAGCAGAAGTTGATGCATTACTAGCAGCAGCCGGAAACAAACAATGGGAAAATCTGTTCCGGTTCGCCATACATACAGGCCTGCGTAGTTCTGAATTATGTGCCCTACGATGGCATGATATCGACTTTGTTGGAAAAACAGCCCATGTTCAGAGCGCAAGTGTTGTCGGAGTTATCAAAGGAACAAAGACAAAAGCCGGTACCCGTAAAGTTGAACTGACTGAAGAAGCAATGTTGGCGTTGATAAACCAGAAGCCATTTACATTCATGAAGGATGCTACTGTCTTTGAAGATCCAAAGACCAATAAACCCTGGGCAAGTGCTGATGCAATTAGGAAAAAAGCATGGGTGCCAACATTGCGAAAAGCAGGTATTCGTTACAGAAACCCATATCAAACCAGGCATACATTCGCCACCAGCCATATCAGCCGGGGAGCAAACCTGTTTTGGCTTGCGGCTCAAATGGGCCATAAAGGGCCTGAAATGTTATTCAGGCACTATGGACAATACTTGAAAGAGTATGATGGGAGGGCAAGTATCAAGGATAAAAAGGCTTTATTTTAAGTCATTATGCCAATCGTCTACTGTTTGAAACCAAATTTTTAACCTTTGCATAAAGGTACGATCCTTTTTGGGAGGGTGGTACCTTTGAAAAGAAGTATGTAACGCTTCGATAACTCCCATACAAGCATCAATTACTTCTTGTGCTTTAACCGGGCGATCGGCATCTGAAAGCTTGTGAGCGACCTCACAATCCAGAGTTGCTTTCTCTAGTACAGATGAGAACACCTCGTCAGGTATATACAGTCCTCTGCTTTCCAAAATGCAAATCAGTTTGGAAACTTGTTGAGCTTTAGCCAAGATAGTTAACAAGTATGAAACAGAAGCCTTTGTTCTATCCTTTTGCAACCTTAACAATCGATGCTTTGATGCTCTAATTTTAGGTTGAGTTGTCTGACTGAGCCAATAGTTAGAAGAAATATCAGAAATTTCAATAACTAACTTTGAAATAGCATCAATAATTGATTTCGATTCAGAACGTGTCGCCAGTTTTACAGAATTATTGTACGCAACTCGCCATCCAATGAAAACTAAGCAGACGCTAACTACTGTGATACACCACGAATACTGTCCTATTTGTGCTACTAATGACATTGGTTCCGTACTGATCAACTATCGCCTCTTATACTCTTTCTGGTTGTGCTAAATCAATAAATTTATCAATCTGTTCTTTGTAGAACGGAACATCACTTTTTATAATCAAACGTGCTTTAACGTTGGCTTTAGGTATCCCTTCCTTACGGATGAGACCTCCAAACGCCTCTTCTAAGAAAGAGGAACCAACACCCAGTGCTATACCGCGAAAATCAACCACAATCTCCTGTTCAGTACCCTTCAGCGCAGGCACCAAAAACTCTCTACGAAATCTTTCCGCACTGTGTGGGCTATCCGTTGTGTAACGTCCGAAAGGTGTTCTGGAGAACTCCTTCGCTATGACGATATTTCTCATAAAATCATCTCCTGGGAACCAGCGACCATTGTAGTAAAGTACCCGGTATGTACTCAGCTAGCTTCTCACATCGAGGACTACTGTCATTAGAATTATAGCTATAACGAGCCCTTCCTGTTAGTATCAGAAGTGTCTCATTATCCTCACAACCTGCCCCAATAGGTCTCTTGATATCTTCAGAGCCATTTCCCCGTCCGGAACCAACAAAGCGGGATTCCCCTACTAACATAGCTCTTTCCACAGAAGATACTTCGTTTTGAATGCTATGACCATCACCATTAGGCACGAAACTTCTATAAATCCCCAATCCAAGGTCACAAACGATAAAAACGACTTTATTTTCATCACGATTGAACCAAGCGCACTGCCACCATCGTTTACCTTTGAGAAGCTGAATATCTGACTCGAACCCCTCATCTTCATACGCATGATGAGAAACATTGAGCAAAGCTTCACTAATCGCTGTCAGCAGTAAGCCTAACTGTTCATTATTAAGCAGAGCACTTTTCTGCAGCATGAGTACTGTTTCAACAATATGCTCGTAAGGTTCGACAGCTGACTGAAAGTATCGTTCCTCCCTCGTAAGTGCATTCAGTTTCTCTTCTGTGCCAGCAAGCAAAGCACGAGCAAGTCCAGTACCAACGATCCATCTATGCCCAGATGGGTTATCATCCTTTTTAGGCCATTTAAAACGTATAAAATTAGGGTCCCGGGTTAAAAATTGAGCTCTATTTACTATGGCAAAGAACAGTACCGATGCCGCAGCTGAGGCAAATTTTACCTTGGACAAATCAACTATAACTCGACCTTTATTTTTTACTCCAATCGATTCAATCGAGTTGATGAAGTTCAATGTCCCAGCCCTAGAATCATCTGAGTAAATGCAAAATTTGCTTGGGGGTACCAGTATGGTCATAGCGATGTCATTCTTATACGATGGATTTATAGATTATCTACTATTCATAGTTGGTTATGAAGACTGGGATATAACAGTAAAAGATACGTGTAAGATCCGCAAGATAGTTAATGTCGAAAAAATCATTAATTACATCAAGTTAGTGATATTTGGACTCGGGTTCAACTCCCGCCAGCTCCACCAA
>JAGZRY010000160.1 GCA_018381425.1 Haemophilus parainfluenzae | reverse complement strand
AACGCCAATCACCTTCGCCCAGTAAAACAAGGCGTTGTGATCGCTAAGGCAATGCCTATCAGTTTAAGTAAAAATATCCATGTCTGGCAAATTGACATTCGTGATGAACAAGATAAACTCTGCTGCGTTTCTCGATTAACGCTTTCTATCAAACATTTATGACTATAACTCAAAAAATTGGCATCATTTTAGCAAACCTTGGTACGCCTGATGCCCCGCAACCCGCTGCGATCTCCCGTTATCTGGCCGATTTTTTAATGGATCCCCGCGTGGTCGATTTACCTCGTTGGAAATGGTATCCCCTTTTAAAAGCCATTATTTTACCTATGCGTTCTAAACGCATTGCACAAAATTATCAATCTATTTGGACAGAACAAGGTTCTCCCCTACTTGCGATTACAAAGCAACAACAAGCCGGTTTACAAGCTTATTTAAATGAAAAAGGCATCAATGCACAGGTCGAAATCGCTATGACTTACGGCAATCCGTCGATGCAAAGTGCGGTCAAAAATTTACTCAAAAATAACGTAGAACGCATGATTGTGTTGCCACTTTATCCGCAATATTCCAGTACAACAACAGGCGCATTAATCGATGCGTTCAATCGTGCCATTGCGCAAGAACGTAATATTGTGCCTTTTGAGTTTATTCATTCTTATCACCTTGACGAAAACTACATCAATGCCTTAGTGGATTCAATCAAAGTGCGGTTAAAACCAGATGAGTTTTTGCTTTTCTCTTATCACGGCATTCCATTGCGTTATGAGAATATGGGTGATTATTATCGTCAGCACTGTAAACAAACCACGATTGCGATTGTGGATAAACTTGGCTTAACAGAAAACCAATGGAATATGACATTCCAATCTCGCTTTGGGCGTGAAGAATGGTTACAACCTTATACCGATCACTTTTTAGAGGAAGCGGCTTCTCAGGGCATTCAAAAAATAGCGGTGATTTGCCCAGGTTTTTCAGTGGATTGTTTAGAAACCTTAGAAGAAATTGAGGTTGAAAATAAAGAAACATTCTTAAATCATGGTGGTGTGTCTTATCACTATATCCCCGCATTGAATGCTGAAAAAGCCCATATTGAAATGATGGGGAAATTGGTTTTGGATAAGTTGAAGTAGTTAAATCTCCCGTAATTAAATCTCCCCCTAGCCCCCTCTTTACAAAAGAGGGGGGTATTTTATTGGCAAATAAATGCTTTCTGTTCTTAACTCTCTCAAATATATTTCCAATAAAACCACTAAAAGCAACATTATAAAAAAGCCCTCTTTTGTAAAGAGGAGTTGGGAAAATTAATTTTCGATAAATTGGAATAGTTAAATCTCCCCCTGCCCCCTCTTTACGAAAGAGGGGAATCTTAATAGCAAATAAACACTCTCCGTTCTTAGTTCTTCCTTAAAATATTCCCAATACAAGATTAAAAGTAACTCATAAAAAAGCCCCTATTTCGTAAAGAGGGGGTTAGGGAGATTTAAAAAGAGTTGAGGAGATTTAAAAATAGTTTATGAGATTTAAACAAAAAGGCGAACCTTGGGATTCGCCTTTTAAGATTTCCTTCTAATCCAAGATTAGAAGTATACACGCATACCTACACCGATAGCTCTGTCTTTAGTTTTACCATCGTAAGCATAACCACCATTTGCATTTTCAGCATAATTTTTAGTTGTTACGTATTTACCTTCTAAGAATACTACAACTTGTTTATGAAGTTTATAATCCGCACCAAGTAAGAAACCGTGAGTTTTATCTTTAGTAGTTTCACCTTTCACACGTTCATATAGGTAGTTACCATATACTTGAGATGCTGGAGTTACTTGATATGCAAAGCCTGGAGATACGTAGAATTTATTGGTTTTTGCATCATTTTCTTTTTCATGAGCATAACCAAAGTCACCAGTTAATGTGAAGTCGCCAAATTTATAACCTAATGATGCTAAAAAACCATCTAAACGGTGTTTATATGACGCATCAGTTTCAAAGCTAGTGTGGCCATAAGCGAAACGCGCATCTAAATCACCCGCTGTGTATAATGCACCGAAACCAAATGCATTTTTGATAGCTGGATCAAGTGCTTTGCCTTTTTCATTATTTTTTTGACCAAAGTTATAGTTTGCACTTAATTGTAAACCTTCAATACCTTTATAGTCATAACGAACTACACCAGTACCCGCAGTTGGAATATATTCTTCTTTTGGAATTAAACCATATTCATAATCAACTGCTTGGCTTAAATCATCTGCGATAGTTAATTGACGACCAAATGTGATATCGCCAGTCGCTTTACTACCTAAACCTACATAGGCACGTTTAGCGTAAAGTCTACCAAATTTGTCACGAGAATCTGTATCATCAAAACGGAACTCTACACGACCTAATGCATAGAAATCGTTATCTAAGTTATGTTTTACAGTGATGCCGAAACGTGAACCTGCATTACGTAAAGCAGAGTTAGCTTTTTTAGTTGATTGGTTAGCGGCGTTGTACTGTTTTTTATCCGCTTTTTCCATAATTAAACGAAGAGAACCGTTTAATTCAACTTTAGTACCTTCGTTATTATAAACTACTGCTGCGTTTGCTGCTGAAGCGGCAAATGCAGAAACGATTAATGCTGCTAGTGTCTTTTTCATAATTGTTATTCCTTTTGGTTGTTACCGATGATTTTTGATTGAAACAATTTTTCATAAAAAAGTTCAATCTCCGAAATAGACGTCGCAAATATTACAAAATAAACCTATAGTGTCAATGGAATATCCCAAGTAATGTTCTAAAATTGGATCAAGATCACATTTTTTGAATAAAAAGGTTGTTTTTTAAGCAAAAAACAACCTGATAGATCGAACTTTTCAGAATTTTCACTATACATTTATCTATATTTTTCGATAAACCTAAGCACATTCCACCGAAAATGAAATCACTTCTTTAATACTTTCAACGCCTAATGCAATCATAATTAAACGGTCCACACCTAAAGCGACGCCTGATGTATTCGGAATTCCTGCTTGTAATGCCGCCAGTAAACGATGATCAATTTCACGTTGTGGCAAACCTGCTTTTTCGCGTAGGCGGTTGTCTTGCTCAAAGCGGTGTTGCTGTTCACGCGCATCGGTGAGTTCATGGAAACCGTTGGCTAACTCTAAGCCTTTATAATAGAACTCAAAACGTTCTGCCACTCGGCTATCTTCTGGGCTAAGTTGTGCAAGTGCAGCTTGGGAAGAAGGGAAATGATAAACGACAACAGGCACTTCTTGTCCAATTTTAGGTTCTACCACTTCACTGAATAAAAATTGTAGTAAAGTATCACGATCTTCATCTTCATCTGCCATAAAATTGTGTTTGCGTGCCGCTTCCACTAGTTCTTGACGAGTAGCAGATAATGGATCTAATCCTACATATTCCTGGAAGACGAACTGATAACTTAAGGTTTCAGCCGGTTTACAATCGAGGATCTGTTGTAACAAATCATCCACTTCATTCATTAAACGATACATGTCAAAGTGCGGTCGATACCACTCAAGCATGGTAAATTCTGGATTATGACGATTACCTGCTTCTTCATTACGAAACACTTTTCCAATTTGAAAGATCGGTCCACTGCCTGCCGCCAATAAACGCTTCATGTGATATTCCGGGCTGGTAGAAAGCCACAGCGTTTTCGACAGTTCATCAAAAGGCGCAACAAATTCAGTATTAAAGGTGGAAAGGTGGAGATCCGTTACACCAAATTCACTTAAAACTGGCGTTTCCACTTCTAATAATCCACGTTCAGTAAAAAACTGACGAATATCGGCAATAATTTTGGCACGCGCCAATAAATTTTTAATTGAGGCGGAAGGTTGCCATTCTGTTTTTTTATCGCTAAGTGCGGTCATTTTTTTCTCCGTTTTCACCTTTAAAATGAATTAGCCTATTGTAAACAAGAGTGATTTTTAACTCAATAATCCGACTAAATCATTCATAAACGCAAACGGTTATCATCTAAGAAATATAAAAAAACTAACTTTTTTGAGTTGGATCACACTTTTGATATTTTATCCCTTTATTCGGGAAAAAAAGTTACTAATTTGTAAACAAAAGTGGCAGAATTACCGCATGTCCCTATTAATTTAGAGCGTTTTATTTTTTTACTTTCTATATGATTGGAGGATATCGTGCAAACGGTTAATGTCGATATTGCTATTGTTGGCGCTGGTGGCGGCGGTTTACGTGCAGCAATTGCAGCAGCAGAAGCAAACCCTAACTTAAAGATCGCATTAGTTTCTAAGGTTTATCCTATGCGTAGCCATACGGTTGCAGCAGAAGGTGGTGCGGCCGCAGTAATTAAAGAGGAAGATTCCTACGATAAACACTTCCACGATACCGTTGCCGGCGGTGACTGGTTATGTGAACAAGATGTGGTGGAATACTTCGTTGAACATTCTCCAGTGGAAATGACTCAACTTGAACGTTGGGGTTGCCCTTGGAGCCGTAAAGCAGATGGCGATGTGAACGTGCGTCGTTTCGGTGGGATGAAAATCGAGCGTACTTGGTTCGCGGCAGATAAAACCGGTTTCCACTTATTACATACTCTTTTCCAAACATCCATTCAATATCCACAAATTCAACGCTTTGACGAGCACTTCGTTTTAGACATC
>JAGZRY010000159.1 GCA_018381425.1 Haemophilus parainfluenzae | reverse complement strand
AATCACAAGAAAAGATAAAATAACAAACCAGCGTTTGCGTTCAAGCTTACGCTGGTTAGCCACAATATCTGCTACAACAGAATTGTTTTTCATTGATTAGTATTTCCCTTATTTGGTTTCTGGGAAAAGATAAATCGTACCTTCCGGGGTAACCGGTAAGTAGTTTTTATAGAAGTTTAAGTAAGTTTGTTGTGGATCTAAATCTTTAAACAGATCAGGATACGCCGCTTTAGCTACAAACTGAACTGAAGCACTGTCTGATAGAGTACGAGAGTTCGCATGATAGGCTGCGTAAACACGGTTGTTTTTTACTGCCGGTAATTCAGCCCAACCTGCACGATGTTTAAATGCGTTTAAACGACGTTCTGCTTCTGCTTTTTCAATACCAAAGCCCATTACCATACCATCTTGATTTTTCTTCAATTCAGTTTCACGGCCTGTAATAATAATCGCATCCGGTTTCGCGGCTAATACTTTTTCAGCAGCTAATGTACCCCATTTACCAATTTCTGCAGGAGCAACGTTTTCTGCGCCTACAAGGCTAATCATAGAGCCCCACATGCTTGAGAAGAATGTCATCCCTTGTTCAGCTGGGCCACCACGACCAAACTCGACATACACTTTTGGTTGTTTTGCTAATTTCGCATTTTTAACCGTCGTTTGAATATGTTCTACAATGTCTTTGTATTCTTTAGCCATTTTCGCGGCACGATCTTTCTGCCCCGTCAATTGACCAATAATTTCCGTTGATTTGATGTGTTTATCTAAGGTTTGAGCGTTGTAATCTAATACAACAATTGGAATACCCGCTTCATTGATAGCATCTAAATCAGATCCTAGCATTTCGTACTGCCAATCAGCTAAGACTAAAAGATCAGGTTTTAATGAAAGCACTTTTTCCACAGAGAACGTGCCTTCCTCTACTTCACCCACATCATCTAATTGATTTAATTTTGGCACCGCCTTGCTGAATAACTCCCAGCTTGCTGGTGCCCAAGAAGACCATACTTTCTTAGAAAAACCGACAACGTTATCTAACGCTTTGTCACCACCAACTGCCATATAATCTTGGTAATAGAAACCAAGTACCACACGTTTTGCCGGTAAATCAACAGTGACTTCACGATCAAGTATATCTTTTACTTTCACGGGATCAGCATTGGCAAAACCAGCACTTAAACCAAGAATAGTGGCAATCGCTAAAGTTGAAAAACGTTTTTTCATAAGAAAAATCTCCTAAGTAAAATTAAACAATTTAAATGATAATAATTATCGCCACGTATAGTAGCGAAAACGATTGCTAAATTCAACTCAGACGTTTAATTATTCTTCGTAAGCTTCGTCAGTTAATGTTTTTAAGAATGCCTCTAACGCATTAATCTCTTCATCTGTTAGCGGTTTGGCTTTTAAAACATCAGGATTAATGGTTTGAGCATATTCGGCTTTATCCCACGCTTTTCCTGTTTCAGGATTAATTTTACGATTAGGATTATTGAAACTGTCTTTAAATAACAAGACGGTTTTTAGATCACGGAAAACGCCGTTATGCATATAAGGTGCAGTGACACTAATGTTACGCAATGTTGGCACTTTAAATTTACCTTTTTGTTTTTCATCGCCTTTCACCATCGGATTATCCAATAGTCCATTATCCACATAATCAGTCGCAAGTTTATTCAACTTAATTAACGCTTGGTTACTTGGCACGCCGATATTGTAATAGCGATAATTCGTAAAGGTTTCTTTTGCTGAATTCGCTTCACTTGATTGGTGGCAGTTACTGCAGTTTGTTCGTGTTTTATCAAAAAATAATGCCTTACCTTCGGCTTCAAGTGCGGTCAATTCTGCTTCACCTTTTAGAGTGCGATCATATTTTGAAGAGAATTGCGCAAATAATTCATGCTTTTCGAACTCCGCAATGGCTTTTTCCATAATGGCATAGATTTTGTCGGTATCTGCCCAAATGCTTTCACCATAAATATCCGTAATTGCCTTGTAATAAATTGAATTCGCTTTTAGACGTTCGACAATCGATTTTTTATCTGGCATGCCCATTTCTACAGGATTAACTGGTGGACCACCTGCTTGCTCGGCTAAATCTTTTGCACGACCATCCCAGAATTGCCCCCCCACATAATCTTGAATTTTTTCATCAAAATGAAAATCTGGTGAAAACATCGCATAAAGTGCCGTGTTGGCATTACGATTGCCATGAAGATGCGGATTATCCCCCTCAGAGACCATTTGATTTGCCGAATTTTTACGTTGATCCACAAAGGCGGTACCCGGGTTGTGACAAGTTGAACAGCTTTGTGTTTTATTAAAAGAAATCGATTTATCAAAAAACAGAACTTCGCCCAATCCTTGATAATTCAATTCTTTTTCCTTAGCTTGATCAGCTAAGGAATAATTGCTTTGCATCAAAGGTGCAAACAATAAAATAGAAAGCCATTTTTTTTGCATCGTGTTCTCCAAATATTCAAATTATAGATAAAAAATAATCCAACAAAGCTTTGTTGGATTATAAAAGGAAAATAATTTTCTACAAGCCGGTTGCCATCTTAATGCGATCAGCAAACATACCAATACTCACGCCAAAATAGTTTGATTTATTCCAATCTAAAATTGTGCGGTAGTTATTGGAGACCAAGAATGCACGCCCAACTTCTTTATCAGGACGAACTAACCAAAGATCGGCTTGCGAAAGTGCGGTCAATTTATCTTGTTCTTGTTGGCTGAAGCTCGCTAAGGTGATACCTTTAGACTGCCAATCACTTAATGAACGTGCTTTGTTCTTCTCAATACCAGACAGCGATAAATCTAATGGTTGATTTAATGTGACTTCAACGCCCCAAGGCAATTTGTTATCCCAACCCACAGTGTGAAGATAATTTGCAATTGAAGCAAACGCATCAAATTGGTTATTCCAGATATCCTTCACGCCATCATTATTACCATCTGCTGCATAATTCAAGAATGCACTTGGCATAAATTGAGTTTGTCCCATTGCGCCCGCCCAAGAACCTAACATTCTGTGGCGTTGAATATGATCACGTTCTAACATTTTCATCGCATTCACAAATTCTTTACTGAATAAGGCTTCACGTCTACCATCAAAGGCTAATGTGGCTAAAGCTGAAAGTACATCATAGCTACCTTGGTAGTGACCAAAGCTACTTTCCATTCCCCATAGGGCAAGGATGTATTCCTGTTGAACACCATAACGTTGGCTTGCTTGTTGTAATGGCGCTTGTACTTCCCAATAACGCTCTTCGGCAATATCCACTTTATTTTGAGTCAGTACTTTATTCAGATAATTGGTTGTGCCGTTTGGATTGGGTAACTGTGGTTGATCTGCATTACGCTTGCTTCTACCCGCTTGGGCACGGTCTAAATCCACCGCCTTTTGCATATATTGAATATTATTTTGTGCATTCAATACAGAAGCAGACACGCCTTCAGCTGCCGCTTTACCTTTTAAGAACTGCACGTAATCATTAAAGTTATCTAAGGTTCTTGGCTTGCTGTAAACAGCGTTGCTACTTACCGATGGAATACTTTTGGTTGATGACGTTGTTGTACTGCTCGAACAACCGACTAATAAAAGTGCGGTCGATAACGCAGTCATTTTTAACGTTGAGATTAAATTCATTTCTTTTCCTTTTTTAATTATCAAAATATCGCATTATTTGCGTAAAAATTGGTTATAAACGGCTTTCAATAATGAGGTTGGTAATAAGCGAGAACCTGAACGCAAGGCAAAGGTGAATAGGCCAGAAAATAAGCCTTGAATACCTAAGCGGTGCTTCAATTTAAATAAACGCCATTCTGCTTTCGCTTGGTTTAAACCTCGACGACGCCCTACCATACCATTGCCTACGCGGGCATAAACTAAAATATCCGGCAAGTTTGCCACTTTTTGACCTTGTGCCACAAGCTTAATCCACAGGTAATAATCTTCCTGTAAATCTTCATATCCACCACAATTAATGACCGCACTTTTTTGATATGCCACCGTCATGTGATTGAAAGGACAACGTTTTTGCGTAAATTTAACGATATCTTGTGCTTCAGTCGGTACATTACGATATGCCACGATGTCTTGAATATTTTCGCCAAACTCAGCAATCTGCCCACCGAAAATAATCGTATCCGGATGTTGTTCAATAAACGCCACTTGTTTCGCAAAACGCTCAGGCACACAAATATCATCGGTATCCATACGGAAGACCCAATCGTGAGAACAATGTTTTAATCCTTCATTGAGCGCTTTGCCTAAGCCTAAGTTCTTTGGCAACTTCACTAAGTTTAAGGGTAATTTGGTTTCGAATTCAGAAACCACGGCTTCCAATTCTGGCGTTACCGCACCATCAAACACCAACACAATCTCATCTGCAGGATGGGTTTGAGCCACTAAACTTTCAAAACATTCTCTTAAATATTGTGGATTTTCCTTAATGTATAAGGACATTAAAACTGAAAATTTCATACTTCTCTATCTAATAAGTTATCTACATAAACCGTTTCAAATTAATTGCCAATTTAGGTGAAATTAAAACCACAAAGGCAATGACTAGCTGCTTAACACTTTTCGTTAATTTAAAAATTTCAAAATAGTAAAAAGCCGCTTTACGGGATAAATTCATAATATGTGGGTAAGCCAACATATATTGTGCGTTGATGGCAAAATTCTTTTCTTG
>JAGZRY010000158.1 GCA_018381425.1 Haemophilus parainfluenzae | reverse complement strand
CTTGCGGTGCAAGTCATCAATGTGATTTTTCAGGGCTTTAATATGCTCCCTTAGTAAACGCTCACGTTCAAATTCATCCTCAGAATTGACCGCACTTTCGTAAGCATTCAATGATATTTTGCTATCAATGATGATGTTTTTCTCATCGGGCAGATTAAGCACAAAATCAGGATAGTTTCGACCGCCTTGTTCATCTTTAAAATGGGCCTGCGCACTGTAATGCACGTTTTCAATGAGTCCCGCAAGTTGAAGTGCGCGTTCAAGTTGCACTTCTCCCCAGTTGCCTAAGGTTTTCTTTTCCCCTTTTAGCGCAGAAGTTAAATTATTGGCCTCTTGCGACATATTTAAGCCGATTTCCAATACTTTTTTGATTTCCGCTTCTAAGCCTGCATTACCTTTCACCGATTCCGAATGGATTTCATTGACTCGTTTTTGGAAGCCTTCGATTTGTTCTCGGAAAGGCTTCAACAAGGTTTCCAATGCCGTTTGATTGGTTTGATTAAAGGATTGGCTTTTTTCTTCCAAAATGCGGTTGGCCAGATTTTGGAATTCTACGCCTAGTTGTTGTTTGGATTGTTCAATATGCTGTTGCTGTTCGGCAAAATGCTTTTCTTTTTCGGAAAGGGTGGTTTTCAACTCCGTTAATTCTTGTGAAAGTGCGGTCAATTTTTCCTGCATTTTTTGCTGCTCTTGTTCTTTTCTAAGTACATTTTCTTGCGCTTGTTGTAATTGACCTTGTAAGCTTTCGGCTTGTGCTGACGCGATCCCAAAGCGTTCTTTTAATGCGGTGATTTGCCCGCCAATTTGATCGTGTCGTAGCTGTTCTTCATCCAATTCTTTTTCTAAATATTGAATTTTTTCATCACGTTCATTAAGACGAGTTTGCAAGCCTTCTGCATGGGTTTGAGCTTTAACAGCTTGTTGTTCTAATTGATTTTTGACCACACTTAAGGAATCAAAACGCTCAGCCAATTGATTGTAAACGTCGATGGTTTTATTGAGATCTTGTTGTAATTCTTGCGTATCTCGTTTGCTACGGCTTAATAGAAAAAGCGTCACAATACTGATAAAAAACAGCACTGCAATGATGATTAAATATTGATTAGACGTGAGTTCTGACATAAATAGGCTCCTGGAAACGCAAAAATTTTAGCATATTCCTAGAAACTTTTTAAAAATTAAGATGGTTAATCAGATAAGAGAAGTGCGGTCAAAATAACCGCACTTTTTAGGAAGATTAGTAGTTTGAGTTAATTAATACTTCTTCACCGTAGCCACCAAGGGTTGGCATTGGTTGATAAGTGGAGTTAGCAGCACGCATTAAACGAATACCACGAATACCCGCTTCTTTTGCTGCGAGGATATCGTCATCGCTGTCACCATAGTGAATACTCACTTTGTGCTCAATAATACCTGGAGTTTTGTTATATTTAGTTGGAAGTTTGCGACCGCCCATGAATTCTACAGGGTGCATGTCTTTAATATTAAAGGCTTTTTGTAGCACTGGCGTCACACCATCTTTATCGCCCGCTGTACGACCGGTAATAAAATAAATTTGGTCACCACGTGCTTGGTGCATATTAATTAAATCCACCGCAATTTGTTTTGGAATGGAATATTGGTCACAACCTGCATTCACTTCATTCCAGAAATCTTGATTTTTTAAGTAATCATTTTTACCTGGAGAGTATTTTTCTTGGCCATGATAGAAACAAGGGCTACTGAAAAGTACAGTATCGTCAATGTCGAAGCTCACATTAATGGGTGCTTTACCTTCCAATTCTTTTTTCAACTGCTCAACAGAGATCCAGTGAATCGGTTTTTGCTCTGTCATTTCACGAGCATTCGTACCTTGTTCAGTGTAAGGTTCTTTGTTTGATGCAAAAGTAGAGACTGCGCTTGCCGCTAAAATTGCAATGGCAGAAAGTTTAAGTAAATTTTTCATGTTTTCCTCATTAAGTAGTTTGTTTTACTTGTAATAAATCATATTCCTTTAAAATAAAGGTGTGAAATAATAGCAAACGTTTGCTATTTAAAAAAGTGATCTTTGTCACATTTTTTTGAGATAGTTGTTTAATAAAACATCAAAGAAAAATTTCCCCTTGAATTTGGTGGAATCGATCGCCATATAACGGGTAACTTTTCTTAAAAGAAGGATAAAAAGAATGACAACAATTGTAAGCGTACGTCGTAATGGCCAAGTGGTTGTTGGGGGCGATGGACAGGTTTCATTAGGCAACACCGTGATGAAAGGGAATGCCCGTAAAGTACGCCGTTTATATAATGGCAAAGTTCTAGCTGGTTTCGCAGGTGGTACTGCTGATGCGTTCACCTTATTTGAATTATTTGAGCGTAAATTAGAAATGCATCAAGGGCATTTGTTAAAAGCCGCGGTGGAATTAGCCAAAGATTGGCGAACCGATCGTGCGTTACGCAAGTTAGAAGCGATGCTGATTGTGGCGGATGAAAAAGAAAGTTTAATCATTACCGGTATTGGTGATGTGGTACAACCGGAAGCCGATCAGATTTTAGCGATTGGTTCTGGCGGTAATTATGCGTTATCAGCCGCTCGTGCATTGGTGGAAAATACCGATTTATCAGCACGTGAAATTGTTGAGAAGTCTTTAAAAATTGCCGGTGATATTTGCGTGTTTACCAATACGAATTTCACTATCGAAGAATTACCGAATAAATAAGGAAAAATTATGTCTGAAATGACCCCTCGTGAAATTGTTTCCGAATTAGATCAACATATTATCGGCCAAAAAGAGGCGAAAAGAGCGGTTGCGATCGCATTACGTAACCGTTGGAGAAGAATGCAGTTGCAAGAGCCACTTCGCCATGAAGTGACCCCTAAAAATATTTTAATGATTGGTCCAACGGGGGTGGGGAAAACCGAGATTGCGCGTCGTCTTGCAAAATTAGCTAATGCACCATTCATTAAAGTGGAAGCGACTAAGTTCACCGAAGTGGGCTATGTGGGGAAAGAAGTGGACTCCATTATTCGTGATTTAACGGACAGTGCGATGAAATTGGTTCGCCAGCAAGAAATTGCGAAAAATCGTGCGAAAGCAGAAGATGCGGCTGAAGATCGTATTTTAGATGCATTACTTCCACCACCAAAAAATCAATGGGGTGAAGTAGAAAACCACGACACCAACAGCAGCACTCGCCAAGCGTTCCGTAAAAAATTACGTGAAGGTCAATTAGACGATAAAGAAATTGAAATTGATGTGTCTGCGGGTGTTTCAATGGGGGTGGAAATCATGGCACCTCCTGGTATGGAAGAAATGACTAATCAGTTGCAATCCATGTTCCAAAGCCTGGGTTCGGATAAAACTAAAAAACGCAAAATGAAAATTAAGGATGCATTAAAAACCTTAATTGACGATGAAGCAGCCAAATTGATCAATCCAGAAGAATTGAAACAAAAAGCCATTGATGCAGTTGAGCAAAACGGTATTGTGTTTATTGATGAGATTGACAAGATCTGTAAAAAAGGCGAATACAGTGGTGCCGATGTTTCACGTGAAGGTGTGCAACGTGACCTATTACCATTGGTGGAAGGCTCAACAGTTAATACTAAACACGGGATGGTGAAAACCGATCATATTCTCTTTATTGCATCGGGTGCATTCCAAGTGGCGCGTCCATCGGATTTAATCCCAGAGTTGCAAGGTCGTTTGCCGATTCGTGTTGAATTATCAGCATTAACGGCAGAGGATTTTGAGCGTATTCTAACTGAACCAAATGCGTCTTTAACGGAACAATATAAAGCGCTTATGGCAACAGAAGGCGTGAGTATTGAGTTTACACAAGATGCGATTAAGAAAATTGCTGAAGCAGCTTTCCGTGTGAATGAGAAAACAGAGAATATCGGAGCAAGACGTTTACATACCGTTATGGAACGTTTAATGGATAAAATCTCATTTGATGCGAGCGATATGAACGGACAAACCGTGAATATCGATGCCGCTTATGTGATTGATGCTTTAGGCGAAGTGATTGAAAATGAAGATTTAAGTCGATTCATTCTGTAATTAAATTTTGGATAAAGAAAAAATGCGGTTATTTTTAACCGCACTTTTTTTGTCTCTAGTTTTATCTCTAGATTAAGATTAGTGACCGCCGCAACCACAGCCGCCATGACCGTGTCCGTGATCGTGTTTATTACCACCGCCACAGCAACCGCCGTGTCCATGATCGTGATCATGGTGATGATGACCGTGACCGCCGCAACCACAACTGTGACCATCTTCGTCATCGTGATGGTGGTGATGATCGTGTTCACCATGCACGTGACCGTGAGCAATTTCTTCTAATGTTGCTTCACGAGTACCAACAACTTCAACAGTGAAGTGTAATTCTTGACCTGCTAACATGTGGTTACCATCAACCACCACTTCATCGCCATCCACTTCAGTGATCACAACAGGAACTGGGCCAATGTCTGTATCTGCTAAGAAACGCATGCCAACCACCACTTCATCAACGCCTTGGAATACCTCTTTTGGTACACGTTGAACCATGTTTTCATTGTATTCGCCGTAGCCTTCTTCAGGTTGAACACGCACTTCAAATTTGTCGCCAACTTCTTTACCTTCTAAGGCATTTTCAAGACCAATGATTAAATTATTATGGCCTTGTAAATATTCTAATGGTTGATTTGCTGGTGCTTCATCAACTAATACACCGTCTTGAGTACGTACTTGGTAAGCGATACTCACAACCGTATTT
>JAGZRY010000157.1 GCA_018381425.1 Haemophilus parainfluenzae | reverse complement strand
CGGATAATGAAGCTTAAAACTAAGCTTGCTTCCTCGTCAGGTCGCAGTATCCGACCCACTTACTATATTAAAGGTCGCAAATTATACTGACTTTATTTTCATTTCTCAAGTCCAAAAGCGATTTTTCCGTCTTTAAATGGAAATGAATGATAAAAAAATCATCAAATTCTCTAAAACTATAACAGATAGATTATGTTCAGCAAAAGAATAACAAGTCCCTTTGCCGACAATAAAATGATCCAAAATACGAATATCCATTAACTCAGCGGCTTCAATAATTTTTTGTGTGATCATTTTGTCGGAATAGCTCGGTTCTGCTAGGCCAGAAGGGTGGTTGTGAGCCAAAATTAAGGCGGCTGCATTGCAGTAAAGGCTTTCTTTGATGATTTCTCGTGGATAAACATTCGTCACATTAATTGTGCCTAAAAATAACCGCTCTTTTTTAATCAAACGATGTTGATTATCTAAAAATAACACCATAAAAATTTCACGTTCTTCGTGGTGAAGCTCCGCTTGAAGATAAAGCTTTACCGTAGATGTGTCGCTAAATACATGCGCTATCAGTAATTCTTGCTTCAGATACCGCTTTGTCATTTCTGTGGTAGCTTGCAGTTGAATAAACTGCGTAATGCCTAATCCTTTTACTTTGCAAAAGGCTTCTTTATCTGCACTTAATAAGGCTCGAAGGGATCCAAAATGTTGCAGCACGCTATGTGATAATTCTATGACAGGGCAACCTTTAATCCCTGTACGTAAGAAAATAGCGAGTAATTCGTGATCTTCTAGGGCTTCAACACCATATTTCAGCAATTTTTCACGAGGCATTAAAGGAGAGTTTGTCTGCATATTAATTAATGAAAAGAAAAAAGGGCGGTCAATTTTCATGATGTTTTTAGGCATTGCGAATTGTCTATTTTATTTTTGGAACAGAGATCGCAAAAATAAAATTTTTTATTGGCGAAATTTGAAGTAAAATAGGCGACCTTAAGTTGTTAAGCACTAACACACAAAACATATCCATTCTATTAAGTCGTAGCGGGGTAGCAAATGAGCTTGAGCGGAAAGCATATTGTTGTCGGGATTACAGGAGGCATTGCCGCCTATAAAACCATTGAGTTTATTCGTTTATTACGCAAATCTAACGCAGAAGTTCGAGTGGCTTTAACGCCTGCAGCCGCTGAATTTGTCACGCCTTTAACGCTACAAGCCATTTCGGGTAATGCGGTTTCTCAATCTTTACTTGATCCTCAAGCTGAATTAGCCATGGGGCATATTGAGCTGGCCAAATGGGCTGATGCGATTGTGATTGCGCCAGCTAGCGCCGATTTTATTGCGCGTTTAACCGTTGGCATGGCAAATGATTTACTCAGTACGATTTGTCTTGCGACAAGTGCGCCTATTTTGCTCGCACCGGCCATGAATCAACAGATGTACCGTCAGCCGATTACACAACAAAATTTGACCGCTCTTTCTGTGCGAGGCATTCATTTTGTGGGGCCAAATAGCGGTTTTCAGGCTTGTGGTGATGTGGGTGCGGGTAGAATGTCAGAGCCTGCTGAAATTTTTGAGTCGCTTCAATCACTTTTTGTGGTTCAACAAGATTTAGCTGATCTAAGTGTCACTATTACGGCAGGCCCGACGCGTGAAGCTATCGATCCGGTTCGTTATATTTCTAATCACAGCTCAGGTAAAATGGGCTTTGCAATTGCCGAGGCCTTTGCTAAACGAGGTGCAAATGTCACCTTAATTGCGGGGCCTGTTAATTTGGCTACGCCGAAAAACGTTCATCGTATTGATGTGACAACCGCCCATGAAATGTGGCAAGCATCCCTTGAAAGTGCGGTCAAAAATAGCCTCTTTATTGGCTGTGCCGCTGTGGCTGATTATCGAGTTGCGGAAGTCGCTGATCAAAAAATTAAGAAAACCAATGATAACGATGAGCTTTCTCTTAAATTGGTGAAAAATCCAGATATTATCGCTAGTGTGGCAAGTTTAGAAAAAGATCGTCCATTTGTTGTGGGCTTTGCTGCTGAAACGCAAAATGTCGCTGAATATGCTAAGAACAAACTTCAACGCAAAAAATTAGATATGATTTGTGCTAATGATGTATCGGATGGACAAGTATTTGGACAAGATCAAAATGCCTTGCAGATCTTTTGGAAAACAGGCGAAAAAGCGTTGCCGTTAGCTGATAAAAATAAATTGGCAGAAGTGTTGGTCACCGAAATTGTTGAGCATTATCACAAATAAAATACGTTCAAAATTCGTTGGATTTTATGACCGCACTTTTGTATGACAGATTTCTTTTAAAGGATAAATAAGCATGAAAAAAATTGATGTCAAAATTTTAGATAGCCGTATTGGCAACGAATTTCCTTTACCAACCTATGCAACTGAAGGTTCAGCCGGTTTGGATTTGCGTGCATTGCTTGAAGAGGGCATTGAAATTCAACCAGGCGAAACTAAACTTATTCCAACAGGCCTTTCAATTTATATTGCCGATCCGAACCTTGCAGCAGTGATTTTGCCTCGTTCAGGTTTAGGTCATAAACACGGTATCGTATTAGGTAACTTAGTGGGCTTAATTGATTCAGATTATCAAGGTCCATTAATGGTGTCTGTATGGAATCGTGGTCATGAACCGTTCAAAATTGAAGTTGGTGACCGTATTGCGCAATTAGTCTTTGTGCCAGTGGTACGAGCTGAATTCAATATTGTTAGTGAATTTACCAAAACTGAACGCGGTGAGGGCGGTTTTGGTCATTCAGGTAAGAAATAAACTATGGTAGAACAATTATCTCTCGTAGAAGTTGATGAGATTACCGCGGAAATCAAACCGCCAAAAATCGAAAAACGCACGGTAAAAGAACGTCGTCAACAAGTGTTGACGGTGCTTACCCATATGCTGCATTCTGAACGCGGAATGGAGCGTATGACAACAGCGCGTTTAGCGGAAGAAGTAGGGGTGTCAGAAGCGGCACTTTATCGTTACTTCCCAAGTAAAACCAAAATGTTTGAAGCGTTGATCGATAATATTGAAGCGAATTTATTTAGCCGTATCACTACATCAATTCGTAATGAAACCAATACGATGAATCGAGTACGTGACATTATGCAGATGATCCTCGACTTTGCACGTAAAAATCCTGGTTTAACCCGTATTTTGACCGGACATGCCTTGATGTTTGAAGAGCCACTTTTACAGGCTCGTGTAGCCCAATTTTTCGATCGTCTTGAAATGCAATTTGTGAATATTTTACAAATGCGTAAATTACGCGAAGGGCGGGGTTTTAATGTTGATGAACGCATTATTGCGGGGCATTTAGTGACCCTTTGTGAAGGGCAGTTTATGCGTTACGTCCGCACAAACTTCCGTTTAGGCGCCAATCAAAGTTTTGAACAGCAATGGCGTTTTCTTGAACCGCTTTTTGCTTAATTGACTTTAGTTGATAAATATATGATTATTCCGTGGCAAGAATTGCCAACAGAAACCTTAGAAAACATTGTGGAAAGTGTGGTACTTAGAGAAGGTACTGATTATGGTTCACACGAGTTGTCTTTAGAACAAAAAAAACAACACCTACTAAACAAAATTCACAATGGAAGTGCAGTGATTGTTTGGTCAGAATTACATGAATCCATTGATATCAAAGATAAAATGGAATTTCTAAAATGAATCAATAGGAGCTTATATGTCAGAAGATGTAGAATTACTTGAAGAACAGAATCAGCAGGATGATGAACAAGCTCGAGATCCTGCCCTTGACTGGTTCCTGACACACTGCCACTTACATAAATATCCTGCAAAATCAACGTTAATTCATGCAGAGGAAGATGCGAATATTCTGTATTTCTTAATTAAAGGGACTGTGATGGTTTCGTCAAAGGATGATGAGGGTAAAGAGATGATTTTATCTTATCTTGGAGCTGGGCAGTTTTTTGGTGAAGCAGGTTTGTTTGAGGAGGGGTCTAAACGTTCAGCTTGGGTTAAGACAAAAACGCCTTGTGAGATCGCAGAAATATCTTATAAGAAATATCGTCAGCTAGTTCAGATTAACCCAGAAATATTGATGTTCTTGACTGCACAATTGGCTAAGCGCTTACAAAATACTTCTCGACAAGTGACAAATTTAGCCTTTCTTGATGTAGCAGGTCGAATTGCGCAAGCGCTTATGCACTTGGCAAAACAGCCTGAAGCCATGACTCACCCGGACGGTATGCAGATAAAAATTACCCGCCAGGAAATCGGCCAAATGGTAGGCTGTTCACGTGAAACTGTTGGGCGAATAATTAAGATGCTGGAAGATCAAAATCTAATTCATGCGCACGGTAAAACCATTGTAGTTTACGGCACTCGATAGTAAAAATAACCGTCTTTAATAAGACGGTTATTTTGTTTTTGTTACATTGATGTGATAGTTGAAATGCCTTTGTTAATTTTTATACGAAAAGCGAAAAAATACTTCTTTTAGTGCAATATCTTAATTGACAAAATAGCGGAAGACTTCTATCATACCACTGCCTTCCAATGTAGTTTCTTTGGAAGTCAGGATTGGTCTCCTGAATATATAAGTGGCTTTTAAAAGATTCTTAATCTTTTAATTTTATATCGCAGACTGGAACCCCAGAGATGCTTTAAATCTATGGTGGGCTAGGTAGAAATCCCGCAGGGATGCGATGCAGTAAGCCACTTGCTGTTAAGACCAATTCTGCTTAGTTCCACCACCCTTCAAAACAAT
>JAGZRY010000156.1 GCA_018381425.1 Haemophilus parainfluenzae | reverse complement strand
GATGGCCGTACTGGTGAGAAATTCGAGCGTCCAGTAACCGTAGGTTATATGTACATGCTCAAATTGAACCACTTAGTTGATGACAAAATGCATGCTCGTTCAACAGGTTCTTATAGTCTTGTTACTCAACAACCACTTGGTGGTAAAGCACAATTCGGTGGTCAACGTTTCGGTGAGATGGAGGTATGGGCACTTGAAGCATATGGCGCTGCTTACACCTTACAAGAAATGTTAACTGTGAAATCCGATGACGTGAACGGCCGTACGAAGATGTATAAAAACATCGTTGGTGGCAACCAGCAAATGGATCCGGGTACACCGGAATCTTTCAACGTAATTATGAAAGAAATCCGTTCACTTGGTTTGAATATCGAGTTAGACGAAGAGTAATCGACAAACCTGTCTTCCCCTGTTCGCAGGGGAAGCAAAAGGAAGAAATCGCCGAAGTGCGGTTAAAAAAACAAAATATTTTTGACCGCACTTTGAAACCCTTAACTCCGACAGGAGACTATTTGTGAAAGACTTAGTTAAGTTTTTAAAAGCACAATCAAAAACGAGTGAAGATTTTGATGTGATTAAAATTGGGTTAGCTTCTCCAGACATGATCCGTTCTTGGTCATTTGGTGAAGTTAAAAAACCTGAAACAATCAACTATCGTACGTTCAAACCTGAGCGTGATGGTCTTTTCTGTGCACGTATTTTCGGGCCAGTAAAAGATTACGAATGTTTATGTGGTAAATATAAACGCTTAAAACACCGTGGTGTGATTTGTGAAAAATGTGGTGTTGAAGTAACACAAACTAAAGTACGTCGTGAGCGTATGGGCCACATTGAGTTGGCTTGTCCAGTTGCACACATTTGGTTCTTAAAATCACTTCCATCCCGTATCGGTTTATTACTTGATATGCCATTACGTGATATTGAACGTGTGCTTTATTTTGAAATGTACATCGTGACCGAACCGGGTATGACCGATTTGGAGCGTGGACAGTTATTAACTGAAGAACAATTCCTTGATGCTGAAGACCGTTGGCAAGATGAATTCGAAGCGAAAATGGGTGCTGAAGCAATTCAAGATTTACTTAAAGGTATTGATCTTGAAGTGGAATGTGAGAAATTACGTGAAGAGTTACAAGAAACTAACTCTGAAACAAAACGTAAGAAAATCACTAAACGCTTAAAATTATTAGAAGCTTTCCAACAGTCTGGTAATAAACCAGAGTGGATGGTGATGACTGTATTACCAGTACTTCCACCAGATTTACGTCCGTTAGTACCATTAGATGGTGGTCGTTTTGCAACATCTGATTTGAACGATTTATATCGTCGCGTGATCAACCGTAACAACCGTTTAAAACGTTTATTAGATTTAATCGCACCAGATATTATCGTGCGCAACGAAAAACGTATGTTACAAGAATCTGTTGATGCGTTATTAGATAATGGTCGTCGTGGTCGTGCGATTACGGGTTCTAACCGTCGTCCATTAAAATCACTTGCGGATATGATCAAAGGTAAACAAGGTCGTTTCCGTCAAAACTTATTAGGTAAACGTGTTGACTATTCTGGCCGTTCTGTAATCACTGTAGGTCCATACTTGCACTTACACCAATGTGGTTTACCGAAGAAAATGGCATTGGAATTATTCCGTCCGTTTATCTATGCAAAATTAGAAAGCCGTGGTTATGCAACTACAATTAAAGCGGCTAAGAAAATGGTTGAGCGTGAAGAAGCGATCGTTTGGGATATCTTGGCAGAAGTTATTCGTGAGCACCCAATTCTATTGAACCGTGCACCGACACTTCACCGTTTAGGTATCCAAGCGTTTGAGCCACTTCTAATTGAAGGTAAAGCAATCCAGTTACACCCACTTGTTTGTGCGGCGTTCAACGCGGACTTCGATGGTGACCAAATGGCGGTTCACGTACCATTAACACTTGAAGCGCAGTTAGAAGCGCGTGCGTTAATGATGTCAACCAACAACGTACTTTCACCTGCAAACGGTGATCCTATTATCGTTCCATCACAAGACGTGGTGTTGGGTCTTTACTATATGACCCGTGAAAAAGTAAACGGTAAAGGCGAAGGCATGTTATTGCAAGATCCACGCGAAGCTGAAAAAGCATATCGTACAGGTGAAGCAGAATTACATTCTCGCGTTAAAGTACGTATTACTGAATATGTGAAAAATGAAGCTGGTGAATTCGAAGAGAAAACTACATTAACCGATACCACTATCGGTCGTGCAATCTTATGGATGATCGCGCCAAAAGGTATGCCATATTCATTGTTCAATCAAACATTAGGTAAAAAAGCAATTTCTAAACTCATCAACGAAGCTTATCGTCGTTTAGGTTTGAAAGAAGCAGTAATGTTTGCTGACCATATTATGTATACCGGCTTTGCTTATGCGGCACGTTCAGGTTCTTCTGTGGGTATCGATGATATGGTTATCCCAGAGAAAAAATACGAAATTATTTCTGCAGCAGAAGCTGAAGTAGCTGAAATTCAAGAACAGTTCCAATCTGGTCTTGTAACGGCTGGCGAACGTTATAACAAAGTCATCGATATTTGGGCTGCGGCGAATGAGCGCGTAGCTAAGGCGATGATGGAAAACTTATCTCAGGAAGAAGTTATCAACCGTGAAGGTAATCCGGAGAAACAAGCTTCTTTCAACAGCATCTTTATGATGGCTGACTCTGGTGCGCGTGGTTCTGCAGCTCAGATTCGTCAGTTAGCAGGTATGCGTGGTTTGATGGCGCGTCCAGATGGTTCGATCATCGAAACTCCAATTACAGCGAACTTCCGTGAAGGTTTGAACGTACTTCAGTACTTTATTTCAACCCACGGTGCGCGTAAAGGTTTGGCGGATACTGCATTAAAAACCGCAAACTCTGGTTACTTAACTCGTCGTTTAGTTGACGTAGCACAAGACTTAGTGATCGTTGAAGATGACTGTGGTACGCACGAAGGCTTAGTCATGACTCCATTAATCGAAGGTGGCGATGAGAAAGTTCCACTTCGCGAATTAGTGTTAGGTCGTGTTGTAGCTGAAGATGTGTATAAACCAGGTACAGAAGAAGTCTTAATTGCACGTAACACTTTATTAGATGAAAAACTTTGTGATGTGTTAGATGCAAACTCAGTGGACAGCGTAAAAGTACGTTCTGTTGTAACTTGTGATACTGACTTCGGTGTATGTGCGAAATGTTACGGTCGTGACTTAGCGCGTGGTCACCTCATCAACCAAGGTGAAGCAGTGGGTGTTATCGCTGCTCAATCTATCGGTGAGCCAGGTACACAGTTAACCATGCGTACGTTCCACATCGGTGGTGCGGCTTCTGCAGCAGCGAAAGAATCTAGCGTACAAATCAAAAACAACGGTACTTTACACCTTGCTAACGCGAAATTCGTTGTTAATGATGAAGGTAAATTAGTTTTAACTTCTCGTAATACTGAATTAACAGTGACTGATGCATTTGGTCGTACGAAAGAACACTATAAAGTGCCTTACGGTACTGTATTAAATAAAGCAGACGGTCAAGAAGTATTAGCAGGTGAAACAGTGGCAAACTGGGATCCACATACTATGCCAGTTGTTTCTGAGGTATCAGGTTTTGTTAAATTTGTTGATATCGTGGATGGTTTAACTGTAACTCGTCAAACGGATGAATTAACCGGTCTTTCTTCTATCGTCGTACAAGACGTGGGTGAACGTGCAACAGCAGGTAAAGATTTACGCCCAACCATCAAATTAGTTGATGCAAAAGGTAACGATATCTTCTTACCTGAAACTGACGTTATTGCACAATACTTCTTACCAGGTAAAGCAATCGTAAGTTTAGATGACGGTGCAGAAGTAAAAGTGGGTGAACCACTTGCACGTATTCCACAAGAATCTGTGGGTACTAAAGATATTACCGGTGGTCTTCCACGCGTTGCTGATTTATTCGAAGCTCGTAAACCGAAAGAGCCTGCTATCTTGGCAGAAATTTCAGGTATCGTGTCCTTCGGTAAAGAAACCAAAGGTAAACGTCGCTTGCTAATCACACCAACTGAAGGTGAAATCTACGAAGAAATGATTCCAAAATGGCGTCAGCTCAACGTATTTGAAGGTGAGATGGTAGAACGTGGTGACGTGATTTCTGATGGTGCAGAGACTCCACACGATATCTTACGTTTACGCGGTGTTCGTGCTGTAACTGAATATATCGTGAACGAAGTGCAAGAAGTTTACCGCTTACAAGGGGTAAAAATTAACGATAAGCACATCGAAGTTATCGTACGTCAAATGTTACGTAAAGCAGTCATTACGAAAGCTTATGACAGCGAATTCCTTGAAGGGGAACAAGTTGAAGTAGCTCGCGTGAAAATTGTGAACCGTAAACGTGAAGCGGAAGGTAAACCACCAGTTGAATTCGAACGTGAATTACTTGGTATTACCAAAGCGTCATTGGCGACAGAATCCTTCATTTCTGCGGCATCGTTCCAAGAAACCACTCGCGTGCTTACTGAAGCGGCAGTGGCGGGTAAACGTGATGAATTACGTGGCTTGAAAGAGAACGTAATCGTAGGTCGTTTAATCCCTGCAGGTACGGGGTTTGCGTATCACCAAGGTCGCCACAAAAAACGTATTGTAGACGATGTTGTGATTAAATTGTCTGAAGACGATGAAGCAGCAATTGCTGATGAATTCGTGATGACAGCAGATGATGCAACAACTAACTTAGCAGAAATGCTTAATATGGCAGATGATGCAGA
>JAGZRY010000155.1 GCA_018381425.1 Haemophilus parainfluenzae | reverse complement strand
AGAAAAAGTTGTGATTGCTAACCGTGGTGAAATTGCACTGCGTATTTTGCGTGCCTGTAAAGAATTAGGCATTAAAACTGTGGCGGTTCACTCTACCGCCGATCGTGATTTAAAACACGTATTACTTGCAGATGAAACAGTTTGTATCGGACCTGCGCCATCTGTAAAAAGTTATTTGAATATTCCTGCCATTATTGCCGCAGCAGAAGTAACCGGTGCGGATGCGATTCACCCTGGTTATGGTTTCCTTTCTGAAAACGCAGATTTTGCAGAGCAAGTTGAGCGTTCTGGTTTTATTTTTATTGGCCCAACTGCAGACGTCATTCGTTTGATGGGGGATAAAGTTTCTGCAATTAAAGCAATGAAAAAAGCGGGCGTGCCTTGTGTACCGGGTTCAGATGGTCCAGTAGGCAGCGATATCGCAAAAAATAAAGAAATTGCAAAACGTATTGGTTATCCAATTATTATCAAAGCATCTGGCGGCGGCGGTGGTCGTGGTATGCGCGTGGTTCGTAGCGAAGATGCACTTGAAGAATCCATTGCGATGACAAAAGCTGAAGCAAAAGCTGCATTTAATAATGACATGGTTTATATGGAAAAATATTTAGAAAATCCACGCCATGTTGAAATTCAAGTTTTAGCGGATACACACGGTAATGCAATTTATCTTGCAGAACGCGATTGTTCTATGCAACGTCGCCACCAAAAAGTCGTGGAAGAAGCGCCTGCACCAGGTATTACAGAAGAAGTTCGTCGTGACATCGGCACTCGTTGTGCGAATGCTTGTATCGAAATTGGTTATCGCGGTGCAGGTACGTTTGAATTCTTGTATGAAAATGGTGAATTCTATTTCATTGAAATGAATACCCGTATTCAAGTAGAGCATCCAGTAACAGAAATGATTACCGGTGTAGATTTGGTGAAAGAACAATTACGCATTGCAGCTGGTTTACCACTTTCTTATAAACAAGAAGATATCAAAGTGAAAGGCCATGCGATTGAATGTCGTATCAATGCAGAAGATCCAAAAACATTCTTACCATCTCCAGGTAAAGTTGCACACTTGCACTCACCAGGTGGTTTAGGGGTTCGTTGGGATTCTCATGTATATGCTGGTTATACCGTTCCACCACACTACGATTCTATGATCGCAAAATTAATCACATACGGTGATACTCGTGATGTCGCAATCCGTCGTATGCAAAATGCATTATCAGAGACAATCATTGACGGTATCAAAACAAATATCCCTCTTCATGAACTCATCCTTGAAGATGAAAACTTCCAAAAAGGTGGTGCGAATATCCACTATTTAGAGAAGAAATTAGGGATGTATGATTAATTTATAAGTTATTAAGGTAAAGGCATAAATTGTCTTTACCTTATTTTTTATGAACTTATACATAATGATATTAATGTTATGGTAAGATGAAGGCATACATAACTTTATTTTATGTATTTGTATTAAGTGTTTTTAATAAAGAACTTAGAGGTAAACTATGAAGAATGCTATTTTAAAGTTTAGTTTAACAGCTTTAGCTACATTAACTTTAGCTGCTTGTGGAAGCAGTGGCGGTGATGATGCTGGAAGCAGAAGTCAAGCTCCAACGAAAGATAAACCGGCTACGCAAGCAAATCAACCAACTAAAAAACAGAATAATTCAAATACTCCTGTGTTACCATCTTCAAATAATAAAACGGGTGGGGTTATCGTAGTTGATAATGAGGGAGATAATGTAGTTACTAAAAACATTGCTCTTACTTCGCCAGATTTATATAAAATTAATGTCGATGGAAAGGATATTCCTATTGGTTTTGGTCCTGGTATTGGCTCAGTAGGTTGGGCAGGATCTGAAGCCCAAACAATTAATGGTATGAAATTAAATGGTAAATTAGAAGTGTGCTGTGGTACTTATAGCAATGTTCGTTTTGGAGCAATTGAGAGCCAAGATGCTAGTCAGAATGATATCTTTTTTTATAATGGATACCCAACAACTTCAATACCATCATCCGGTGTAGTGACTTATAGAGGGGATAGTATTATTGCAGCGAAAACAGATAAATTACCGGATGAAGATTATGTAAAAGGTTCTTCAACCTTCACCGCTGATTTTGGTAATAAAAAATTAACAGGGACGATTAGCGCTGGTAATGTTAATGTTGTAACAGTTGATGCAAATATTTCAGGAAATGGTTTTGCAGGAACAGCTAAGTCTGATCTTTTAAATTCTCAAGGTACAGCTGAAGGGAAATTCTATGGCGAAAATGCAAAAGAATTAGGCGGTTTAGTGAAAGCAAATGATAATTCTTGGGGTGGTGCATTTGCTGCTAAAAAGTAATCATCATAGTATTTAGAAAAATACCCAACTTTATACATTCATTTTAAAAGCAAAACGACTAAAAAATGGTTCTAATATCCATTTTTTAGAGAAAAAATTAGGAATATATGATTAAAATGAAACGGCTAACGCAATTAGGTTGGCCGTTTCATTATTCATCATTAATTTTATGGCAATGAATTATAAATTTTATTTGAAAGCGTATTTTAAATCCCTTTATAATTTGCGCTTATTTTTTACTAAGGAAAAACAATGAAATTTAATCTCTCTAAATTCAGTTTAACAATTCTAGCAACTGTAACGTTAGCCGCCTGTGGAAGTAGCGGTGATAGTAATACTCAACTAGTTAACCAAATAAAACCAACTGAGCAAGTAAAACCAGCTGAGCCAGTAAAACCAGCTGAGTCAGTAAAACCAGCTGAGTCAGTAAAACCAGCTGAGTCAGTAAAACCAGCTGAGCCAGTAAAGCCTGCTGAGTCAGTAAAACCAGCTGAGCCAGCAAAACCAGCTGAGCCAGTAAAACCAGCTGAGCTAGTAAAACCAGCTGAACAACCAAAAAATGAAGAACAAATTGTGCTTAGTCGAGTAGGATTTGAAGTTAACAAAGAGGATAGAGTAGTTACTACAATTGAAAGACAAATACATGATGACAATAATGTGAATCTCGTTAATGTTGAAGGTCAAAAAATTGAAATTATTCCGTCAGGGTATTATGAACGTCCCGGATTCATTGGAATTAATGCAAAAGAACTGCTGGAGGAGTTTTCTCCTAAATCGCAACGTAGTGTTAGCGGTAAAAACTATAAGAACATTCGTTGGGGAACGTTTACAGATCCTTCGCTGAACTCTTATTATCATGTTGCATTCGGTGTAAATCCAACAACAGAAATGTCTCAATCAGGTATAGTCAATTATACCGGATATGGTAGTCATTTAGAGGAAGCTAAAAAAGATGAGTATTTCTTATCATCAGCCAGACTTACTGCAAATTTTGCAGATAAAACACTAAATGGAACAATTTCTTTAGCGAAAACAGGTTTTAATGATGTCCTCGTATCAAATGATATTGCTGGGGGGGCTCTTTCTCCTGAGATACATTTCGATGATGTTTCCTTATCTGCCAAAATTCAAGGTAATAAATTTAGTGGAACAAGCGATAAAGGTGTTCATACCGAGGGTGGGTTCTATGGAAAAGATGCTGAAGAAGTCGCAGGAACTTACAAAGGAAAAGATGTTATGGGTGTCTTTGGTGCTAGAAAAGATTAGAAAATTTTTGTAAATTGTAAAGCAAGCCTTTGGCTTGCTTTATTTTTCTTTGTAGGAATAAAAAATGACTTCACAATCTAAACTTATTTTATTTTTAAGCTCTTCATTATTGCTTAGTTCATTCTCTTTTGCAGTAGAGAAGTCTCCTCAACCTCGGGATGAGCGGTTTGATGATCTGCTTCAGCTTGCGAAACCTGACTTATCCACTCAAAAGCCACAAATTCCAGAAAAACGTGATGATAAACATACACTTTCCATTACGAAAGAAGAATTGGCAAAACACCCTGATTTGATCGTACGTGGATTGATTCCTGCAGTGTTGCAAAATAACGGTGACGCCGTTCAACTATTACTGCCGTTGTATCAAAATTTGCCAAAACAAGCTCCATTTTTACTTGAGTGGGCAAATGCAATTAATGCTCGTGAAAATGGTCGTTTTTCGGAGGCGGTAACTCGTTATCGTACGCTATTTTCTCAAGATTCGACCATTCTGCCGTTGCGTTATCAGTTAGCACAAGCACTCTTTTTAAACAATGATAATGAGGCGGCCAAAGATCAATTCCAAAAACTGAGAGCTGAACAAGTTTCACCCGAGTCTATCGTCATGATAGACCAATATCTTTCTGCACTTAACCGCCGAGATCAATGGAAGTTTCAAGGTGGTTTGAGTTTCTTAAACGAAAGTAATATTAACAATGCGCCAAAAGCTGGCACTCGCATTGGAAATTGGAATGCCTGGGAACGTGAAAGTGCAACAGGTTTTTCTTATTTTGCAGAAGCCGAGAAAAAATGGTCATTGCCCCATAATTATTTCACTAAATTTTCTATTGAGGGAAGTGGGAAATATTACTGGGATAATAAAAAATATAATGAATTTAATGGTAGAGTCGGTGCTGGAGTAGGTTATCAAACAGCACGTTTTGAGATTTCATTGATGCCATTTACAGAAAGACGATGGTATGCAGGTGGCTCATCAGGTAACGAGTCAATGAAACAGTATTCGAAAAATTCAGGTGCTCGTTTAGATTTAACTTATTGGTTGAATGAAAAGTGGCAAATTTCAACCGCACTTGAATATGGTGAACAGCGTTATAACACTCGTAAACATTTGAATGGCAATAACTATCTTTGGTCGAATACGTTATCTTATTTTCCTAAGAGTGGTCAATTTTGG
>JAGZRY010000154.1 GCA_018381425.1 Haemophilus parainfluenzae | reverse complement strand
AAACGTTTTAAAATTAATAAAACGCAAAGCACGGCAAGTGGTGCAAAAAAGAGAATTGCGGCAGAAACAAGGCGACCGCCTACCGGACGTGGATTACTCATGATGCTCATCCTCCGCTTCTTCGATTTCCTTGCGTGCCTGACGCATGGCTTCTTTTTGTGCTGCAATACGCTCAGCGATTTTATCGCCATGCATATTTTTGTAAGTCATAAAGGTTAAACCAGCCAGTGCGACTAATGGCAATGCTAAACCGCGATACAAGAAGTGTTGTAAATGCGCCGCACGAGAACCTGTCGCGATTTCATCTAAGTCTGGTAAACCAAGGTTAGCAAAAGGTACACCACTTAAGGCGAGCACCTGTGTACCACCACCTTCTTTTTCACCGTAGATATGATATTGATATGCCGGCACGGTTGCACGGTATTTATCTGTGCTATTGACGTGTTGACGTGGGTAATCATATTCAGTACCACGTAATAAGCTTAAACGACGTTTTGCTTCCGCCAATAATTCTTCACGTGTACCAAAAATAATGGCACCAGTCGGACAAACATGACAGCAACCAGGTAATTCACCTTTATCTAAGCGTTCAACGCCTTTTTGGTTACAGAGTTCACATTTGCTGATTTCACCGAATGGATTGTCGTAGTCGTATTTTGGTACATCAAATGGACAACCCACCATACAATAACGGCAACCGGTACAAATATCCGGATCGTATTTTACGATACCGGTTTTGGGATCTTTGGTAAGTGCTTGAACAGGGCAAACGGCAACGCAGTTAGGATCAACGCAATGCATACATTGTTTTTTCACATAAGCATAGCCGTTTTCTGTTTTGTCTTTATTTGTGCCGTCGCCATCACTCCATACTTGAATAATGTTACGAGTAAATGGAGTGAGTTTATCGTTATTTGACCAAGTTTGATCACCTTTCGGATTTACTGGTGTATGGTTTACGTTTTGACATTCAGCCACGCATGCTTGACAACCTACACAAAGGGTAGAGTCGTAAAGCATTCCTAGTGCGCCGGGAATAGGCTCAACCGCTTCTGATGCCTGTACATTTGGCACAGGCAAAGTAGATGCGATTCCGCCAAGCATACCCGCTTTTAGAAATTTTCGTCTATCCATTGTTATTTACCTGTATGTTGTTCTTTTTCTGCGGCTTTAGCTTCAGAACGGGCTTTATGTTGAGCGCTTAATTCGCGTAAGGTTACAACACTCACACCAGCTAAGATTGCGGCTGCACCGCCTAATAAACCAATAGCCGTCATGGTTGCACCTGAACCTTCAGTGTTGTTGACATCTGGTTTTTCAACGCGTGGTGTTGGGTTTTCGACACCTGCTAATTGGAAAATACCTTTGGTAAAGCCGACGCCTTTTTCATTACAACCATAGCAAGGATGTCCGATACCGACCGGCCAGTTATTACCGCCGACATCACAGAATTCTAAAGTAGAGCAGTTGCCGTAAGTTTCAGGTCCTTTACAACCAAGATGATACAAACACCAACCGTTGCGGTGACCATAATCACCGTATTCTTTAGCGAAGCGACCAGCATCAAAGTGCGGACGACGATAGCAGTTTTCGTGAATTAAGCGATCGTAGGCGAATAATGGACGATTTAATTTGTCCATTGCCGGTAGTTTCTTATAAGTAAGAATATAAGCGACAGTTGCAAGGAAGTTGTGTGGATTTGGTGGACAACCTGGAATATTAATCACTGGGGTACCTTTTGGTAATACTTCAGACAAGCTGCTTGCACCAGTTGGGTTGCCACCGCTAGAAGGTACGCCGCCCCATGCTGCACAAGAACCGATTGCAATAATCGCTGCAGCACCTTTAGCTGCTTCTTGGATGTGCTCTACAATCGGTTTACCTGCTACCATACAATAGACGCCGCCGTCTTTTACCGGAATAGATCCATCTACGACTAAAACATATTTTCCATAATATTGTTTAATTGCATTGTGTTTATTATCTTCAGCTTGTTCCCCGAAGGCTGCAGAAAGGGTTTCGTGGTATTCTAAGGAAATCATTTCCAATACCAAGTTTTCTACTGTTGGGTGGGTCGCACGTAGTAAGGATTCAGTACAACCCGTACATTCTTGCGCACCAATCCATAATACTGGTGGACGTTTAGGTTCGGTTAAAGCAGCGGTCATTTCGGCACCCGCTTTTGAACTTAACCCCATAGTCGCCGCAAGTGCGGTACATAACTTCATAAAATCCCGACGAGAAACTTCTGCTAAAGCAGAAAATAATCCATCACTTCGTTGCATATAATCACTCCAATTGGCACGTTACTTGTATGGTTAATCTAGCTATGATATGCCTTGATGGATGAACTTTATTTGATCAGAATCAAAAACACCCTTATTTTCCTTACAAAATAAGAGGGTAAGTGATTGTTTTTATTTTGATTATTGAGAATGATTGTTATTTATTGTGGCTTTCTTCACTTGAAGCATATGTTATTGCACGTTATATTTTTCAATTAAAAGAAATGCTTTTGTTACCCTAAAAGAGAAATAACCAAGTGTGAAGATATGCTTTATCGTTTATATTCAAACTTTGGATTAAAAATCTTTTTAAACATTGACCAAAATTAATCTTGTTGAAGTGAGAAAAATGGGCAACAAAGATTATTCTATTTTGCCCATTTGGATAGATTAGTTATTAGCTGTTTGTGATTTTTTACGTTCTAAGCGTAATACACCTAAATGTGTCATATAGCAACAGAAAATACAGCCTGCTACAGCGAATAATAAGAGGTAGAAGCCCGCATCCCAGCCGAATTTATCAGCCAAAATACCAAATAATGCAGTACCAGAGAAACTACCTAAGATATAACTTAATAAACCACGTAAGCCAGTTGCAGAACCTGCCGCGAAAGAAGGTACGAGTTCAATAGTTTGAAGTGAAGATAAGAACATTGGCACATAAATTAAGCATCCAATAATACCTGCACCAATGGTTACGGTTAATAAGTCACTACCGCCCCAGTAAATGAACATTGCTGCGCCCACACCGAATAAGGTGATGATAGCAAGTGGCATGCGGCGACCTTTGAAATAAGTATCAGTTAACCAACCGGCTAATAGTGTAGAAGGAATTGCTGCCCATTCAAAGATAGCAAAGGCCGTACCCATTTGAGCTTTAGTGAAACCTTTAGTTTCTAACAAATAAAGTGGTAACCAGGTTAATACACCAAAACGGATCATATAAGTGAATACGTCGATAAAAGAAACAAACCACACATTAATGTCTTTCATAATGTAATCACGGAAGATTTCCCATGTGGTTAAATTTACATTTTCTTCTTTTGTGACAACTAATTCTTCATTCTCACTTTCAAGAATTTTTCCAACGGGTGGTAAGCCTTCATTGTAAGTACGACCCGCACCGAAGATGTAGAAAATAATCGCAACAATAGTAGCAATTGCTACAGGTACAACAAAGTGTGCAGCTTGCCAATGCTCTTGACCTAACCAAGCGATACTAGCGCCCGCAATTGGTGCAACTAAACCACCACCTACGTTGTGAGAGATATTGAAGATAGCGGTTGTTACACCACGAGATTTACGTGGGAACCAGCTTGCAAGTACGATGTAAGCTGGACCCGCTCCCATCCCTTGGAAGATACCATTAAGCACACAAAGGAATAAGAATGCCCAGAATGATGCGCTAAAGCCCATCATCAAGTTTACCGCGGCCGACATCATTAAGCCGAAAATCATAAAGTGTTTCGGATTTGATTTATCTGCGATTGCAGACATGAAACCTTTACTTAAACCATAAACAATTAACATGGTACCAGAAATAAAACCGATATCTTTTTTGGTGAAACCAAACTCGCTAATTAATTCTGGAGACGAAAGGAGGAAGTTATTACGTAAAATGTAGAACGCTGCGTAACCGATAAAAATGCCAAATAATGCATGCCATCTTAAGCGATTATAGCGTTCTCTAATTTCTGCATCAGGAATAGGTGTGCCTGGATTAGATTTTAGGAATGAAATCATTTGATGATCCTTTAATTTTTAATACAACAAAACTCATTTCTATACAAAAAATGAGGTAGGTAATATAAGGAGAAAAATCGAGATGTCAAATAAAAAAAATAACACACACTTTGACCGCACTTTTATTTCGCAAAATAGTCAGTTTTTTGCTATAATTCCACACAATTTTCATTACAAAATAGAGAAAAACTATGTCAGAAACACCGGTTACAGAAAATGCTTATGGTGCATCAAGTATTAAAGTCTTAAAAGGGCTTGATGCGGTTCGGAAACGTCCGGGCATGTATATTGGGGATACCGATGATGGAACAGGCCTACACCATATGGTGTTTGAGGTGGTGGATAATGCGATTGATGAAGCGCTTGCCGGCTATTGTTCCGATATTATCGTCACTATTCATGATGACAACTCTGTTTCCGTGCAAGATGACGGCCGCGGTATTCCGGTAGATATCCACCCAGAAGAAGGTGTTTCTGCAGCAGAAGTAATCATGACAGTACTTCATGCGGGCGGTAAATTCGATGATAACTCTTATAAAGTATCAGGTGGTTTACACGGCGTGGGTGTTTCGGTAGTAAATGCACTTTCTGATAAATTGCAATTAACTATTCGTCGTCAAGGCCATGTGCACGAGCAATTCTATCACTTAGGTGAGCCTCAAGGGCCTTTAACCGTTATTGGTGAAACTCAAGCGACGGGTACAACCGTGCGTTTCTGGCCAAGTCCAGAAATCTTTGCAATTACAACCTTCGATTATAAAATTTTAGCAAAACGC
>JAGZRY010000153.1 GCA_018381425.1 Haemophilus parainfluenzae | reverse complement strand
GTGTCCGGTTTACTCGGTCAGGTTCGGAAGAAAGCAGCCAAAGTCGGAATTTCTGTGTGCCGAGAATAAGCTGGGAAGATTTCCACCCAACTTATCCTTCCTTATTTTACATACGCTCCACTAATTGTTTAAAGAACCCTTTTTCTAATTGCAATAATTCTGCGTAAGTGCCTTTTTCAATTAGCTTCGCTTCATCAATCACACAAAGCTCATCAAATTGCTCAATCGCCGTTAACCGGTGAGTCACTATAATTAAGGTTTTATTTTCAGCATGGGCAAGAATCAAACGTAAAATTTGGCGCTCAGTTTCGCGGTCTAAACCTTCAGTTGGCTCATCTAATAATAAAATTGGCGCATCATTAAGCAAAATACGCGCTAAGCCCAAACGACGTTGTTCTCCACCAGAAAGTGGGCGGCCGCCATCACCTAGCCAAATATCTAAGCCTTGTTCTTGTTCCAATAATTTGCCTAAACCAACCTGATTTAACACCTCGATCATTTTTTCATCTGAAATATTGACCGCACTTGCGAATTGCAGATTTTGACGAAGCGTATCGCTAAATACATGAACACGTTGTGTTAAAAAGCAGAATTGGTTGCGTAATGTGTCTTCTGAATAATCAGCAATGGGTTTTTCAGCAAGGCATAATTCTCCTTGATTAGCATCATAATTACGCACTAAAAGCTGTAATAATGTGGATTTTCCGCTGCCTGTTTTACCTAAAATTGCGACTTTTTTGCCTTTTTGAATAGTTAAATTCAAATTCTCTAAAGCACGATTTTGACGTTCAGGATAAGTAAAAGAAAGATCTTTGGCTTCAATTAATGTTGTGGCGTTTTGATCGAACTCCGCTTTGCCATTAAAAGCCACTAATGGTTGCTGCTCGATAATATCTGTCATACGTTCAGCTGACGCAATGACTTGCCCAATATGTAAGAATGCAGAACCTAATGGCATTAAGATTTCAAATGAGGCTAAGGCCGCAAAAGTGAAGAGCGCAATAAATGCCATGCGATATTCATCATTACCAAACTCCGCTTGTGAGCTAAACCACAACATTGCGGCAATAATTAAACCATTTAAGAAGAGTGAAAGTGCAGTCGAAAATCCGCTTAAATTGGCTTCTTTTTGTTGATCGGCTTGCCAGTTAGCTTCAGTTTTAGCCATGTTATCTTTCAATTTATCTTCGGCATTAAAGAGCAATAATTCCGCTTGTGCTTGGATAAATTCTAAGAATTGCGTGCGATAAAGTGCACGTGAATGCACGAGTTTGTCGCCAAATTTTTTACCCAGTTGGTAGAAAACGGTTGGGATGATGAATACTAATAAAAGCAGGCTCACACCTAGACCTAAGGCTAAAGGTACATTGACAAAACTTAGACCAATACACATGGCTAGAATCACAAAAATAGCCGTAATAAATGGTGCAATTAAACGAAGATAAAGGCTATCGAGGGTATCTACATCCGATACTAAGCGGTTTAATAAATCGCTGTTACGGTAGCGATTTAACACTGCAGGACTTAATGGAATAATCTTCTCAAAAACTTGTACCCGTAATTTAGCCAAAATGCGGAAAGTCGCATCGTGCGTCACTAACTTTTCAAAATAGCGGAAAAGGGTGCGGCTAATAGCAAGCCCACGCACAGAAGCAGATGGATAGAAGAAATTAAATAACGTGCCAAGACCCGCAATTGCTGTTGCTGCTAAAAACCAACCCGATGTGGTTAGCAAGCCAATACTGGATGCGAGGCCTGTAATCATTAAAACCAAGCCTAAAAATAAAGGCAACTTGGCGAATTTAAATAAACGTAAAAAGGGAATTAAAGCACGCATTATTGAATATCCTCTTTTCGTTGAGCCAATAATTCGGCAAAGAAGCCTTGATCTTTTAATTGGTTGAAATGCCCTTGTTGAACAATTTCACCTTCTTGCATCACAAAAATATTGTCACATTGTTTTAGATCTTCAATACGGTGTGTGATCATTAAGGTCGTTTGGTTATGGCTCATTTCCGCAAGGGCAGCAAGTACCAGATTTTCAGACTGAGCATCGAGGCTAGCCGTTGGCTCATCGAGTAATAATAAATTGCCTTTGCGTAGTAAAGCACGAGCGATCGCTAAGCGTTGAGCTTGGCCTACAGATACACCAATGCCGCCATCTTTAATTTCGCTATCCAAGCCTAATTTATCGGTAAACTCTTTCGCTTGAGCAGAAATCAAGGCTTGCTCGATTTGTGCGTCGGTGGCTTGAATATCACCTAAAAGTAGATTTTCTTTGATGCTACCTTGTAGCAATAATGGGTTTTGACCTACCCACGCAATTTGTTTGCGCCAGTCGCTTAAACGGCTTTGATTCAGTTCCACACCGTTAATTTTTAAGCTGCCTTCATAAGGCAAGAAACCGAGTAATACATTGATTAAAGAGGTTTTTCCTGCACCACTTTGACCCACAAGTGCAATATGGCTTTCTTTCGGAATATGGAATGAAAGCGGCTTCGTTAATGCTTGACCTTGTGGAGAAAGCGCTACTAAATTTTCAGCCAGAATCTCGACCGCACTTTGCACTGGAATTTGTTCATTGCCTTGATGTGCAATTAAATAATCTGCCTCTAAGAAATCGACAATGGCATCAGCAGCACCAATACCGGCTGCACGATCGTGGTAGTAAGTCCCGAGATCACGCAATGGCTGATAAAACTCTGGTGCCAGAATTAAGCAGAAAAAGCCGGTAAATAAGGTTAGCGTGGTGCCATAAGTGCCAAATTCGACTTGGCCTAAATAGCTAAAACCAAAGTATACCGCCATTAAAGCAATGGAAATGGAGGTGAAAAACTCTAACACGGCAGAAGAGAGAAACGCCATTTTAAGCACAGCCATTGTGGTTTCTCGGAAGTCTTCCGTTGTGCTTTCAATATGTTGAGTTTGTTCTGAAGTGCGGTTGAAAAGACGTAAAGTTTCTAAACCGCGTAAGCGATCCAAGAATTGTGCACTTAAGCGAGAAAGGGTCGCCATATTTTTTTGGCTGCTATCTGCCGCCGCAATCCCCACCAGAATCATAAAAATTGGTACAAGCGGTGCCGTGAACATCAAAATCAGTCCTGCCGCCCAGTTGAGCGGGAATACGGCAATTAAAATCACCATTGGTACAATGGCAGACAAACTTTGCTGTGGTAAGAAACGTGCATAGAAGTTATGCAGATTTTCCACTTGTTCAAGCATGATACTTGCCCAGCTACCGGCTGGTTTATTATTGATGGTGGCCGGCCCAACTTGATGGATTTTGTCTAAGATCTTTTGGCGCATATGATTGCGCAGTAATCGACCTGCTTTAAAGCCAATTTTTTCGCGTAGCCATAAAATGACCGCACGCAAAGCAAAAGTCATGATTAATGCAATAAAATAGGGAACCAGCTCACCGCGATCGACATTTTGCATAATGAGCTTGTCGAGCAATGTCGCAAGAAAATAGGTTTGAGCCACAAGAATTAAGGAGGAAAGTGTGGCAAGGGCAATATTGGTGCGCATTAATTTTTTAACAGGTTGTTGCTGCGCACGAAGCCATTTTTGTAAATATTTTTGGCGAAGTTTGTCCATTGTTTTTATTTATCCTAGGATAGGATGAGTTGGATGGAGGCTTAAAAAATCTACCTTTGAAAAATAATAGGTGCGTGAAACCTTGTTTTACGCACCTTACATGAGAATTTAGCGCACTTATTCTTGTGCATCTAAATAACGTTCAGCATCTAATGCTGCCATACAGCCTGTACCTGCTGAAGTAATAGCTTGGCGATAGTTGTGATCCATTACATCACCTGCAGCAAACACACCTTCTACAGAGGTCGCTGTTGCATTGCCTTCAAGACCAGATTTAACGACGATATAACCGTTGTTAAGTTCAAGCTGACCTTGGAAGATTTCAGTGTTTGGCGCATGACCGATAGCAATAAATAAACCGTCTAATTTCACGTCTTCTTTTTCGCCAGTTTTCACGTTTTCTAAACGTACACCTGTTACGCCCATGTTATCGCCTAACACTTCATTTAAAGTGCGGTCAGTATGAAGCACGATTTTGCCTTCTTCGACTTTTTTGTATAAGCGATCGATTAAGATTTTTTCCGCACGGAAGCTATCGCGACGGTGGATTAAATGCACTTCAGACGCAATATTAGCCAAGTAAAGTGCTTCTTCAACTGCGGTATTTCCGCCACCGACAACGGCAACCGGTTTATTGCGATAGAAAAAACCATCACAGGTTGCGCAAGCTGAAACGCCACGGCCTTTATAAGCGGTTTCAGATTCTAATCCGATATAACGTGCTGATGCGCCTGTTGCGATGATTAATGCATCACATGTGAAGGTTTGCATATCGCCATAAAGTTTGAACGGGCGAGAAGATAAATCGACTTTATTAATATGATCAAACACGATTTCTGTTTCAAATTTTTCAGCGTGTTGCAACATACGCTGCATTAAACCTGGGCCCGTTGTCATTTCAAAATCACCCGGCCAGTTTTCAATTTCATCCGTGGTAGTAAGTTGCCCGCCTTGTTGAAGACCGGTCACTAAAACAGGTTTTAAGTTTGCACGAGCGGCATAAATAGCGGCGGTATAACCTGCAGGGCCTGAACCTAAAATTAATAATTTGCTGTGTTTAACGTCTGACATAAAGAATCCTTTGTTTATAAAATAAAGCATGAGGCTTTTGGAATTCGTTCATTATAAAGCCTTCATGCATAAAAAAATAGTTGATCGTATTAGTAAAGCAATGAATACAGCAATCGGCGATATTTATTGGTGATAGGATC
>JAGZRY010000152.1 GCA_018381425.1 Haemophilus parainfluenzae | reverse complement strand
CTTTTTAAGATCTTTCGCTTTGCCCACATAAATAACCTGATCTTTATCGTCATACATACGATAAACACCAGGTTCATGAGAAACGTCTGAGAGAAACTTTTTAGAATCAAACATCAGTAAAAACTACGCCAAAATTGACCGCACTTTTTCTAAATCTTCAGCTGTATCCACACCAACAGCAGGGACTTCTTTCGCCAATTCCACATGGATACGCTCACCGTACCACAATACACGGAGTTGCTCTAATTTCTCTAAGTTTTCTAACTGCGTTGGTGCCCATTGCACATATTGTTTAATAAAGCCTGCACGATAAGCATAAATACCAATATGACGAAGATACGCATCAGCCAGTTGTGCCTTTGAGGTATCCGCTAATTGCATAAACTGGTCACGATCGTAAGGCATCACGGAACGGGAAAAATATAAAACGTAGCCATCTTTATCGGTGACGACTTTCACAGCATTTGGGTTAAATAACTCTTCCGCTTCGTGAATTTTTACCGCAAGTGTCGCCATATTCACGTTAAACTTCGCTAAATTCTCTGCCACTTGACTCACAATAACGGGTGGAATTAACGGCTCATCCCCTTGGATGTTTACAATAATTTCATCATCAGCAATACCAAGCTTACTTACCACTTCCGCTAAACGCTCAGTACCAGAATTATGTGCTTCTGATGTCATACAAACTTCTGCCCCAAAAGCTTTTGCTGCCTTTTCAACTTGTTCGTTATCTGTGGCAATAATAACTCGGCTCGCGCCTGATTGTTGAGCTTTCTCAAAAACATGTTGAATCATGGGTTTACCGGCAATATCAGCTAAAGGTTTACCTGGTAAGCGGCTCGATGCAAAACGAGCAGGGATAATAACTGTAAATGACATAATCATTCCTTATTCTTTCAGTGTTTCGGCTTTTTCTGCCAACAAAACCGGCACGCCGTTTTCAATAGGATACGCCACTTGCTCAAAAGGGCAAATGAGCCGTTGATTTTCTTGATCGTATTTCAATCTTGCCAAACATCGCGGGCAAGCGATCACTTCTAATAATCGAGGATTGAGTTTCTCACGCATATTTCACTCGAATAGAGTTAAACTAAATGACGGATTTTTCCCCACAATTGTGGAAGTTTTTGGCCTTGGTTTTCAGCCTCAACAATCTCCGCATCAACTGGAACATACCACCAATTCTCTTTAGCAAAAGCTTGGCATTTTACTGCGTCCTTTTCGGTCATAAAGAGCGGTTGGTTTTCAGCGAGTTTTTCTAATAATTGCGGCTCAAAATGTTGATGATCTTGAAAAGCTTTCGTATTTTCTAAACGAATATTTAGATTTTCCAACATCGTGAAAAAACGCTGTGGGTTACCAATTCCCGCAATGGCTGAACCTTGGGTAAACTCACTTAGTAATCGTTTTTCTGCCGTCACTAAATTAATTGCATAATGAGGAACTAATTGCATAATGGCATCAGAATAAGCATATTTTCCGCCATTAGTAATCACAAAGTCCACATTTTTTAAACGACTTGGCAATTCACGCAAAGGCCCTGCAGGTAGCACAAAGCCGTTCCCTAAAGCGCGTTCTGCGTCCATTACGACAATTTCAATATCACGTTGCAACTTATAATGTTGTAATCCATCATCCGAAATAATCAGATCGCAATCCTGTGTTTTCAAAAGTAATTCAATAGCTTGTTGACGATTCGGTGAAATCACCACAGGCACACCTGTTCTTTTTGCAATTAAAACGGGTTCATCACCCCCTTGAACGGGATCTGTTTTAGGTGTGACAAGTAAAGGATAGATTTTAGATTGGCTACCATAGCCACGAGAAATCACGCCTACACGTAATCCTTGTTTTTGTAACTCTTCAACTAGCCACACAACGACAGGCGTTTTACCATTTCCACCAACAGAAAGATTGCCGACAATAATGACTGGTTTCGGAGATTTATAAGAGGATAAGATATTCAGGGAAAATAATGCTCGGCGAATTTGGCTAATCAACCAAAATAGCAGTGAAAAAGGAAGAAGCAACCAAGCTAGCTTTGAATTAGAGTACCAAAAAGGCATTTCATTTATCCTATATTGATTTTGGGCGAACACATTGGTTCGCCCTTATTATTTTATCCGCTAAACTGCATACTGTGTAGTTGTTTATACGCACCATCAAGCGCTAATAAATCTTGATGCGTACCACGTTCTTTAATTTCACCGTGTTCAATGACTAAGATCTCATCGGCATTTTCAATGGTTGATAAACGATGCGCAATCACCAATACCGTACGATCTTTTTTCAGTTCTTCTAATGCAGACTGGATCGCACGTTCAGATTCGGTATCGAGTGCAGAAGTCGCTTCATCTAAAATTAAAACCGGTGAATTACGTAGTAACGCACGAGCAATCGCTAAACGCTGACGTTGACCACCAGAAAGACTTGCGCCATTCTCACCAATAACGGTATCAAAACCTTGTGGAAGTTTCTCGATAAACTCTAGGGCATAAGCCGCTTTTGCTGCTTCGATAATTTGCTCACGGCTGTATTTATCTTCTGCCGCATAGGCGATATTATTGGCAATCGTATCATTAAATAAATGCACTTGTTGAGAAACAACAGAACAATTCTCACGTAAATTAGATAAACGATAATCTTGAATTCTCACGCCATCTAATAAAATCTCACCTTCATCAATATCATAGAAACGCGTCACTAAATTGGCAATCGTTGATTTACCCGAACCTGAACGTCCTACTAAAGCCACGGTTTTACCTGCAGGCACACTAAAAGAGATGTTATTTAAGGCTTTCTCTTCTTTACCCTCATAAGCAAAACTTACGTTTTTAAATTCTAAATCACCTTTTGCGGGTTCTGCTTTATATGTGCCATTATCTTTTTCAGTTTCTAAATCTAAGATAGAAAATAGTGTCTGACAGGCTGCCATGCCTCGTTGGAATTGGGAGTTTACATTCGTCAAGGATTTTAACGGACGCATCATCGCTAACATGGAAGAAAAGACCACAGTAAAAGAACCCGCAGTTAAATGATGATCAGCGATTAAAGGAGTCGTCGCCAAATAAAGCACCGCCGCTAACGCCAAAGAAGCAATCACTTGTACAACAGGATCTGAAATGGCATCAGCAGTAACCATCTTCATGCCTTTACGGCGCATATCGTTACTCACTTTATCGAAACGCTCTTCTTCCACTAACTGACCACCAAAAGAAAGCACCACTTTATGCCCTTTTAGCATTTGTTCCGTCGCAGAGGTTAATTCTCCCATAGAATCTTGCATATTTTTACTAAGCTTACGAAAGATCTTCGATACAAAGCGAATAAGCACTGCAATAATTGGTCCGATAACGAAAAGAACCAACGTCAATTCCCAACTGGTGTAGAACATCACCACGAGCAATGAAATTAAATAGGCCCCCTCACGTACAATGGTCACTAATGAATTAGAGGAAGAATTGGCAATCATTTCTGAATCGTAAGTAATACGAGAAAGCAATTTGCCTGTTGAATTACGATCAAAGAAACTTACCGGCATAAACATCAAATGTTTAAACAAGCGGCGACGCATAATCATCACCACTTTGCCAGACACCCAAGCCAAGCAATAGCTGGAAATAAAGTTAGTCACACCACGCAACATAATCATACCAACCACAACAAACGCCATCAGTTTTAGGAAGGAATGATCTGCTTTCCCAAAACCATCATCAAGCAACGGTTTAAGCATATAAATCAGGCCTGAATCAGCCAATGCATTAAAAACGAGAGCGACGGCAGCGACAAATAAACCCGATTTAAAAGGTGAAATCATCGGCCATAAACGCTTAAAAGTTTGCGAGGTTGAAAAATCTTTATCTTGCATAGTTTGTTCTTGCATCACATTGTCTTAATAAAAATTGGCTGCATTGTACCTGTTATTTCGGGGATAATCCAATTACACGGGCAAACCAAGGTGAAAAATCCCCTCTCGCCTTTTCAATTTCAATGTCTTTTTCAATAAAATTTAACCTTATATGCCCTGAAATAGCCGTATTTTCGACCGCACTTTGATAATGATTTAATCGTTCAATCACGGTTGGGTGAGGAAAATTCCATGCATTCCATCGTCCACTTGAAATTAAGGCTATGTCTGGTTGTGTCTGTGCCAGTAAAATCTCGCCAGTTGAAGTTTTACTACCATGATGCCCTACCTGTAACACGTTAATTTTGCCGAGGTTTTCAGCAAAAGATCTTTCTGTTGCCACATCCACATCACCGGTTAACAGAATTTGATACTGTCCATCCGTGAATAAAATCACGCAAGATTGGGGATTCTCCGCCCTATCTGTAATTTGCGCTGGTGAAAGAACTTTAAAATCAAGCCCTCGCCACTGCCATTCTTTCCCCTGAAGACAAAAAGTACGGTGCATTTCGCCATAGTTTTTACGAGAAGGTGTAATCAGTTCAATCTCTGGATAGGCGGTTAAAATCGCTTTAGCGCCGCCTGAATGATCATTATCATCGTGGCTTAAAATCAAGGTTTCAAGTTCAATGCCTTCCCGTTGAAGATAAGGTAATATCTCTAATTCCGCCATAGAAGAGCTACCTATTCCACTCTGCCAAGCAGGCCCCGTGTCATACAACACACCTTTCTCCTCTTTCACAATTAAGGTTGCTAAACCTTGACCCACATCTAACGTATCTAACTGCCATTTGGGTTTCGTGAAATATCGATACCCAAGCGTGCCAATACAAAAACTAGAAATAAGAATAACGCCTAAAAGAGCTTGTTTATAAGCTTCTGACGATAAGATTTTTGT
>JAGZRY010000151.1 GCA_018381425.1 Haemophilus parainfluenzae | reverse complement strand
AATAACGTCCCTAAGAACACCACACAAAGTGCGGTCATTAATAGGATGTTATTTAATAACAATAAGGTTTCGCGAGAATAGCGTTCTGCATTATCACGCGAACGAATTTGGTTACCTTTGTAAGCGTACAAGGTTAAAGAACCACCAATTACCACAACCAAATAAGCAAGAATATATAAACCACGTGTAGGATCTGAAGCAAAGGCATGTACTGACACTAAGATACCGGAACGAACTAAGAACGTACCCAGTAAGCAAAGTGAGAAAGCAAGGATTGCTAAAAGCACAGTCCAAGCTTTAAAAGAGCCACGTTTTTCAGTCACCGATAAAGAGTGGATTAATGCGGTTCCTGCAAGCCAAGGCATTAAAGAGGAGTTTTCTACAGGATCCCAGAACCACCAGCCCCCCCAGCCTAGCTCATAATAGGCCCACCAAGAACCAAGCACGATCCCAAGTGTTAAAAAGATCCAAGCTGCCATCGTCCAAGGGCGAGACCATCTTGCCCAAGCAGAGTCTAATTTGCCCGTCATTAATGAGGCAATCGCAAAGGCAAAAGCCACAGAAAAACCAACATATCCCATATAAAGCAATGGAGGATGGAAAATTAAGCCTACATCTTGCAACATTGGGTTTAATTCTCGACCATCTACTGGGAAATCAGGGAATGTACGGGTAAATGGATTTGAGGTAAATAAGACGAAGAGTAAGAAGCCGATGCTAATAATCCCCATAATACCCAACACGCGAGCCACGGCTTCTTGTGGTAAGTGTTTGCTAAATAAGGCTACGGCTGCGCCCCAAAGTGTTAATAACCAAATCCAAAGTAATAATGAGCCCTCATGTGAACCCCAAACGGCAGATAAACGATAATAAATCGGTAAGCTACTGTTAGAGTTATTCACCACATATTGCACACTAAAATCATTGACAGCAAAGAGGTAGAACAATGCAGCAAACGCAATGGTTAAAGTAAAAAATAAACCATAAGTCATTGGACGAGCCAATGACATAAGTTGAGAATGACCTTTTTCAGCTCCCCATAATGGGAAAATAGCTAAAAAGAATGAAACGGCAAGGCTTAAAGCAAGCGCATAATTTCCTAATTCAGCAATCATTAGCGACCTTCTTGCGATTTTTGCTGGGTTTCTTTATAACGACGATCGGCTTCGCTCTCGCCTTTTAATTCTGCCCCCATTGGTTTATGCATTTTCTGCATTTTCTCACCTAATTCTGGCGGCACATAGTTTTCATCATGCTTAGCAAGCACTTCTGTCGCTTCTAATAATGTTGGTTCTTTTAGTACACCTTGCGCGACGATACCTTGCCCTTCACGGAAAAGATCCGGCAGAATACCTTCGTACTCTACTGTAATTGATGGACCAATATCATTCACATCAAAGCGAACTTTGAGACTTTTCGGATCTCGACTAACAGAACCTTCGACTACCATGCCACCAACACGAATACGTTGGCCCACTTCAGGTTTTTGATCAGGATTTCCATCTTTCCCTTCTATGACTTCCGAAGGTGTATAAAACAAATCAATATTTTGGCGAAGCGCATAAAGCACCAAACCTGTTGCAATCGAAATACCTAAAATCACAAAGATGATGATCGAAAGTCTTGATTTACGTCTTGGATTCATAGGGTATTTCCTTTATTTGCTTGATTTAAACGGGCTTCACGTTGTTGCTCGCGTAACACTTCTTTTAACACGGTTTTACGTCCCTTGACGCTTTGTATCGCCAAAATGATCATTGTCACAAGGCTAATCCCGTAGGAAAGCCACACATAAAAACCGTAGCCTCCCATATTGATAAAATCACTCCAACTTTGGAAAAACATTTTCCGCTCCCTAAAATAAAAATGAAAAACTATTTTAGCTTACTTGCTAACTCTTTTACCCATGGACGTTTGCTGTCTTCTTTTAGCAATTGAACACGATAACGTATGAGCGTAAACCAAATGGATAAAAATAAAAATCCAAAAATACATAAAATCAGTGGAATTAACATTGGCGTTGCAATAGACGGTTTTTCAAACTTCGTGATACTTGCCCCTTGGTGTAAAGTATTCCACCACTCTACCGAGAAGTGAATGATTGGTAAATTTACCACACCAACAATACACAAGATGCCCGCTGATTTTGCGCCCACTGCACGATCAGAAAATGCAGAGTAAAGGGCTAATACACCGATATATAAGAAGAAAAGAATGAGTTCTGCGGTTAAACGTGCATCCCACACCCACCAGGTTCCCCACATTGGTTTGCCCCAAATTGCGCCTGTTACCAAGGCAATAAAGGTAAACATTGCACCGATCGGTGCCATAGCTATCATTGAAAGATGAGCGGCTTTAATTTGCCAAACTAATGCAATAATGGCAGCTACGGCCATCGAACCATACACCCCCATTGACCAAATTGCTGCCGGCACATGAACATACATAATTCGGAAACTATTGCCTTGCTGATAATCAGCCGGTGCGTAAGCTAAGCCCCACACGATGCCAACAGCCAATAATAAAACCGCAATCACACCAAAAAATGGGCTTAATTTGCCACATAAATGATATTGGGTTTCATGTTTTGCGTAAGGATGTAACCACTTCCACATAAAAGATCCTTAATTCCAAAAAATAAAAAACAGTTAAAAATCTGACCGCACTTTCACCGTAATAGTGATTAATTATCTAAACTAATTCGTAGTGCCGCTGCAATAGCGAAAGGCGATAAGGTCATCGCGCCAGCCAAAATTGCACCTAAAATAGCAAGCTGTCCGCCATAAGGGAGATTTAACGCAGCGGCATCTAAAATTGCTGAGGCAAAAATTAAAACCGGAATGAATAATGGTACCACAAGTAAACTCAGCAATACGCCACCTTTACGTAATCCTACCGTCAATGCCACGCCAATCGCACCAATGCAGCTTAAAATGGGTGTTCCCACTAACAAGGTGACCACTAGCGCCCACCAAATATTCACTTCCAACGAAAGCAATAAAGCCGCAATAGGTGAAAGTAAAATCAACGGCAAACCAGTTAATAGCCAGTGTGCAACAACTTTTGCGAGTGCCGTTAGCGCTAAAGGTTGAGCTGTAAGCATCAATTGTTCTAAAGAGCCATCAATAAAATCATCTCGGAATAAGCGCTCAAAAGACAACAACGCAGAAAGCAATGCTGCCACCCAAGCAACCCCGGGTGCAATGCGAGAAAGTAACTTAGGATCCGGCCCAATCACCAATGGAAACAGCGTAATCACGATCAAAAAGAACCAAAGCGGGTTCAAAATTTCCGCCTGCTTACGGGTCGCAATCTTCAGCTCACGCTTTATAATCTGTAAAAATATCATAAAAATCTAAGAGTTATATTTATAATCAGCAAGATTGATTTTTTTCAATAACGTACTTGGTACTTCTTGGTGGCTCGTTAAAATCACCATTCCACCTTTTTTAGCATGATTTTCAAAAAGTGCGGTCAAAACTTCAACCCCTTTTTTGTCTATTGCTGTAAAAGGTTCATCCAAAATCCAAAGTGGCGCTTCAGAGATCCATAATCTCGCCAAGGCAATGCGCTTTTGCTGACCAGCTGAAAGTTGAGCTGCCGGTAAATCTTCTCGACCGAGTAAGCCCACTTTTTCCAACACATCCCATAAAATATCGGTGCCTTGCTGGCTTTGACTAATCTGCTGATAAAATTTTAAATTTTCCCATGCTGTTAATTCAGGTTTCACACCAGAATGATGGCCGAGATAAAGTAGCTGATAATGGTATTCTTCGCATTGTTTTGTAATCTCGTCTGAATTCCACCGCACTTTACCTTCTACAGGCTGTGCAAGGCCGGCTAAAATCCGTAATAAACTTGTTTTGCCGATACCATTGTGCCCTTCAATTTGCACGAAATCACCGCTTTGAAATTGCAGTGAAAGATCAGTGAACAACACACGATCGCCCCGTTGGCACGCTAATTGTTCTAATTGAAGTTGATGAGCAGGAAACATAGTCTCAGCCTTAAAAATAAAATCTTGTGAAAAATCAGCGGGTATTCTACCACAAGAGGAAATTTTGACGAGATTTTAAGGGCTAAAAGGTATAACTATTTAGAAGTAGATCGGTGTGTTTATTGATTTAAAACAAATTAAGCTTTTCTAGTCTATTCATCGGATAATCAAATAATTAAAAGATTTACTGATCTAAATCAAATTTTCTGCTACTATTTAACTACTTTTTGATGTTGTTTTATCAAAAACATTACCTTAACTTCATTTAAAAAAGGAACATATTATGTCTTATACTCTACCTGAATTAGGTTACGCTTATGATGCGTTAGAACCACATTTTGATGCACAAACAATGGAAATTCACCATACTAAACACCATCAAGCCTATGTAAACAATGCAAACGCGGTGTTAGAAACTTTACCTGCTGAATTTTCTGAAATGTGCTCAGGTCAATTAATCAGCCAATTAGACAAAATCCCAGCTGAAAAACGTACTGCATTACGTAACAACGCAGGCGGTCACGCAAACCACAGCTTATTCTGGAAATCATTGAAAAAAGGCACCTCTTTACAAGGTGATTTAAAAGCAGCTATCGAACGTGATTTTGGTTCTGTAGAAAACTTCAAAGCTGAATTTGAAAAAGCGGCGGCGACTCGTTTCGGTTCTGGTTGGGCATGGTTAGTGATCAACCAAGGTAAATTATCTGTTGTCTCTACCGCAAACCAAGATTCTCCATTAATGGGTAAAGAAATTGCAGGTTGTGAAGGTTTCCCTCTTTTAGGTTTAGACGTTTGGGAACACGCTTACTACTTGAAATTCCAAAACCGTCGTCCAGACTACATCAAAGAATTC
>JAGZRY010000150.1 GCA_018381425.1 Haemophilus parainfluenzae | reverse complement strand
ACGCAATTACTTATCACAATTAGATGGTCAAGATGTGAATGATCTTTACGAATTAGTATTAGCGGAAGTTGAACACCCGATGTTAGATATGATTATGCAGTACACCCGCGGTAACCAAACCCGTGCAGCGAACATGCTAGGCATTAACCGTGGTACATTGCGTAAGAAATTGAAAAAATACGGTATGGGCTAATTAAAATTAGCAAAAAGAAAGGCGAACATCATGTTCGCCTTTTTATTTATTGAATGGTGAAACTAATTGGTACGCTTACTGAAGACGCAAATCCAGCAGGTTTTGGACCGACAGGTCTCGCGCTTCTTACCGCCTCAAGTGCTGCATTATCTAAGCTTTCATCTCCAGAGGAGTTTGTGACACGTTCTCCTGATAAGGAGCCATCTGCACCCACACTAAAACTCACGCTCACAACACCTTGTTTACGCATCATCTTCGCTCGAGCAGGGTAGCGCTTGTGCCGTTCAATTTCACGTCGAATAGCTGCACGATAAGCATTTAGCTCATCCGTATTGGTACCTGAGCCACCTTGAACACCATTTGTACCAGGTTGACCTGTGGTCGTTGCTTTAGAATTTGCCGTAGCCGTTGAATTTATATTCTTATCGCCAATCGGTAGGCTCTTCGGCATTTCTACCGCTTTCTCTGCTTTTACCTCATTTTTAGGTTTTTCCTTTGGCTTCTCTTTCGGTTTTGGTTTCGGTTTTTCTGGCTTTTTCTCAGGTTCTTTTTTCTTATCAGGTTCTGGTTTCTTTGTTGGATCCGAGACGACTTCCTGTTTTTCAGGTTCTGGTTCTGCCTGTTGAGGTTCTGGTTCCGGCTCAGGAGCGGGTTCTTCCACTCTCATCCCTTGAATCATTTCCATTGAAATCGTCGTGGATATTTCACCTGGAGCATTACTTGCCGCTTCATGTGGTGTATGCCAGTTCCAAAATAACGCTCCAAGGATGCTACTATGAACCAATAAAGAAATAATCAAACCTAATAATGATCGTTTGGTTTGTTGGCTGTTCATTGACTACGTCCTACTCCAACGCCTCCGCTTGCAACTCCACCCACTTCAGGCGTATTTTTTGATTCATTTCCTTGAGTCGTTTTGCTTGGGGTACCTTTATCTTTCATGGAAACAATGACGACATTTTTGATTTCATTTTTCGATAACATATCGGTAATGGTCACGAAATCTTGGAAAGAGGCATCAGCATCAATTTTTAATGTTACTTTTTGATCTTTATTCCAACCCATAATTTCTTTTTCAAGCGCTTCTTGTGAAATGGGCTTATCATTAAAATAAAGTTGTTTATCAGCCGTAACTGTTAATAATTTTGTTAATTCATCTGATTTGAATGCGACCGTTGAACTCGCTTTTGGAACATTCACCTTAATTTTCCCTTGAGAAATAAAGGATGCAGTGACCAACACTATCGCTAATAACACCAACATAATGTCGATGAAAGGAATAATGTTGATTTCATCAAATTTTTTCACGATTATTCCTTATCTTTTTGAGTGTTTAATACTTTCCATTTCAAGCGGTTAACTTCCACTTTACGACCTAAGCCGTTATAGAACATCATGGAAGGAATAGCGACTAAAATACCTAATGCAGTTGCTTTTAATGCAAGAGAAAGGTGCATCATAATGGCTCCTGCATCGACTTCGCCATCGCCATGACCAATTTGGAAGAAAGTTAATAAAATCCCTATTACTGTTCCTAATAAACCCACATAAGGCGCGTTGGCACCGACAGTGGAGATTACAGTCATATTACGATTTAAATCAATTTCAAGAGCGTGAATATTGGAATATTTCGCTACGTTTACACTCTTTAAAAAGAGAAAACGCTCAATCACAGCTGCGAGCATGATTACACTCATCAGAAGTAGAAGACCGATAATTATGTAATCACTATATTGTTGTAAAAAATCAAAAAGTTGTAGCATTTGATAGTCCTTGTATGGATAATAAAAAAACTCAAATTGAATTGAGAATGAATTTCAATTAGGTTATGGATTCTATCAAATGGAAAATAGGGCGTAAATATAAATTAGAAAAATGGCTATTTTTTTGACCGCACTTTGAGATAAATTAATAAAGTGCGGTTGTTTGGAGAGGTGTTTTAAAGGGATTGTAGGTAATCTAAGACAACTTGATGATGTTCGCCCGTTTTGAATTTATCAAAAACGTGCTGAATTTTGCCTTGCTCATCAATGAGAAAGGTAATACGGTGAATACCATCATAAACACGGCCCATGAATTTCTTCTCCCCCCACACGCCAAACTGTTCTGCAACCTGGTGATCTTCATCGGAAAGTAAGGTGAAATTGAGCGACTTTTTCTCAACAAATTGAGCCAATTTTTTTGGCGAATCTGTACTGATACCTAAAATAGCAACACCTAATTTTTCTAACTCACTTTTAGTATCACGCAAACCACAGGCTTGAGTTGTACAACCTGGTGTTAAGGCTTTTGGATAAAAATACACAAGTACTTTTTTACCTTTAAAGTCACTTAATGAAACAGGTTGATTGTCTTGATTTAAAAGTGTGAATTGCGGTGCTAAATCACCCACTTGTAATGTTTTCATAAAAAATCCTTAAAAATGTGAAAAATGATTTGTAAATTCAAGCTATTTTAGCGATTATAACCAAGTATTTTCAAATATTATTGTTAAACGCAGAATAGATGTAAATGGAGAACTTATGACTACGCAAACCCCTTTATTTTCAGGCAGTATTGTTGCTTTAGTAACCCCGATGGATAACCACGGAAACATTGATTTTGAAACATTAAAAAAACTCATTGAATTTCATATTGATGCTGGTACTGATTCGATTGTATCTGTGGGCACAACAGGAGAATCTGCGACATTAAGCATTGAAGAAAATGTGAAGGTGATAGAAAAGACAGTTGAGTTAGCGAAAGGTCGTATCCCAATTATCGCGGGCACTGGTGCAAATGCAACAAGTGAAGCTATCGTGATGACAAAATTATTGCGTGATAGTGGTGTGGCGGGTTGTTTATCTGTTGTGCCTTACTACAATAAACCGACTCAAGAAGGCATGTTCCAACATTTTAAAGCGATTGCTGAATGTACAGATTTACCACAACTTCTTTATAATGTGCCAGGTCGTACCGGCAGTGATATGAAACCTGAAACCGTAGCACGTTTAGCACAAATTGAGAATATTGTAGGGATTAAAGAGGCAACAGGCGATTTAACTCGTATCACTGCGATTAAAGAATTAGCCGGTAAAGATTTCATTGTATTAAGTGGTGATGATGCAACAGGTTTAGAAGCGATGAAATTAGGCGCAGAGGGTGTCATTTCTGTAACAAATAACCTTGCAGCAAAAGATATGGCGGCAATGTGTCATTATGCTTTAGCGGGTAATGTCGCAAAAGCGGAAGAAATTAATGCCCGCTTAATGCGTTTACACCAAGATTTATTTATTGAATCAAACCCAATCCCGGTCAAATGGGCAGCGTATCGTTTAGGTTTAATTAAGACTCCACACTTACGTTTACCACTCACTGTATTAAGCGAAAGTGCGCAAGTAAAAGTAGAAGAAGCATTAAAAATTGCTGGCTTAATTTAATGAATTAAAGGGTTGTTTTTACAGCCCTTTAAACTTTCGGCTTTTTTATTTGTCAAAGAGCGGTCATTATTCTAATTATTTTTTATTGAAAGGATTTAAGGAATGAAAAAAATCGTACTGAGTTTAGTCTCGGCAGCATTGTTATCGGCGTGTTCAAACAGCGTGGAAAAAATGCAGACGGCTAACGATACTTATCAAAATTCTGATCGTGAAATACCGAGCTTTTCTCCTTTAGCAAGTGGTGGTGTAACATTACCGCAAGCTGATCCGACTTATGAGCTTCCTCAGCTTAATGCGAAAAAAGAACGCGTGGATATTCGTCCGCCTTCAACCCCATTAGCGATTATTAAAAATTCTTTAACACAATTTGATGGCGAACGTGCATTGATTGTTTATACGGATGCACAAGCGGAACTTTATAACCTCAAACAAATTGAGCGCTTATTGAAAGAAGAAGGCTCAAATTCGACTTTAAATGGTGCAGAATTAATCAGTGACTGGGCGCCAACAGGTCGTGCAGATGATAAAGCCAATACAGAGATCCGTTATAAAATTGAACAAGTTACAGCGCAAGATGCGAGTGCGTTAGCTGTTTCTGTCGAACAAATGCGTCGTGATGGTGTGATTTACACACCAAATCAAGCAGATAAACAGCGTTATGCATCAGATCGTTTAAATCGTTTTGTTGCTGCACTTACTAACGCTTATAACAAGCAACAACAAGATTTAAATAATGCCTCGGCAGGACCTTTCCAATCAGGTTTAATTACTGATACGAACGGTAGAATGGCATTAGGTATGGATGCAAGTTTTGGTCAAGCATGGCAACGTTTAGGTTCGATTTTACCGAAATTAGGCTTTAAAGCTACATCGGAATCTGCTGGCCGTGGTTATCGCGAGTTAAAATATAAACCATTGGATAAACAAGAGTGGCTACGTTTAGGTGTGAATCCGCCTAATCTAGAAAAAGGTGTTTACCAAATGCAAATCTCCGCAGTAGGTAAACAAAGTGCGGTCGTCATCACTGATGAAGACGGCAAGGCATTACCAAATGAAGCAGCTCAATCCCTCTATTCCGCGCTAGGTGTGTTACTTGCGCAATAATATAATAAGTTGAGAAATAAAAAGTGTGGTTCAATTGATCTGCACCCCAAAAGTTGGACTCAACAAACCAACAATTGAGGTGCAGATTTTTTATGGGTAAACACAACACAATCGAATTTAAATTACAGGTTCTC
>JAGZRY010000149.1 GCA_018381425.1 Haemophilus parainfluenzae | reverse complement strand
TTCATTGAGAAAAATCCAGTTACAAAGGCACTTAACACAACAATAATCACAATCGAAAAATTGACATAACCGATTTGCCAACCAAAGTGATAAGTCGAGCTTTTTGAAAGATAGCCATAAAGGCTGCCTAATCCACCAATAAACATCATTGCATTGGTATAAGGCGCAATTTGATGAGCTTTAACGGATTTTAATTGTCCAATTAAAGGTGCCATAATTGAGCCACCTCCAATGCCTGTCATGCCAGCAATAAATCCGCCTACCGTTGAAAGACCCATCCCTTTAATCGTTTCATCTGCTGTAGATTGCTGAGTTATTGCGATTTCTTTACTAAAAATAGTACGAATTGCCAATAGGGAAAGCGTGATAACAAACACACTGATGATGGCAATATCAGGTACATAAAAACTAGATTCGAATCCTAGCTGTACACCAATAATCATACCCACAGACCAAATGAGCATCGCTTTGTAATTAATCGATATTTTTTGTTTGTAAAAATAAATTAAGTTAATAAAAGATGAGCCCATGACAATCGTCAATGAGGTTGCGGCAATCATTTGTAAAGGAAACTGTGGGAATAAAGTGTAGAGAATAGGTACCATTAATACGCCGCCACCAATGCCAAAAATAGCGGACATTATATTTGTCATCACACCACATAAAATTAAAATAAAAATTAACTGTAAACTCATTTCAAACTCCTTTTTTGTGGGAGTACGGCATTATTATTCTTTTGGATAAATAAATAATTTATGATCTTGCTCATAATTATCTATAAAAACAGACTTTATTTTAATTTTGTGATCCTTCTCACACAATCAGTATGACAATTATCATATGCTCTTTATACACCTAGCAGTAGTCTATAAATGGAATTTAATAATGGCTTCTACAAGGAGGAGCGTATGCTATTAACAGTTTCGAGTTTCCTCATCGTAACAGCTTTGGTGGCCTATGTTTCATGGCTACGGACTAAAAACGATGATTTAACCACCTCGAAAGGTTATTTCTTAGCGGGAAGAGGATTAAGCGGTATTGTGATTGGTTGCTCAATGGTTTTAACTTCACTTTCTACTGAGCAATTGATTGGCGTGAATGCCGTTTCTTATCAAAACAACTTTTCTATTATTGCGTGGACTGTGCCAACTGTGATTCCGCTTTGTTTCTTGGCGCTTTATATGTTGCCGAAATATTTGCGTAACGGTTATACCACCATTCCTGAATTCTTTGAAAATCGCTTTGACCGACAAACTCGTTTGATTATGTCAGGGTTATTCTTAGTCTTCTATCTTTTAATCGTTATTCCGACCGCACTTTATACTGGGGCAATTGCCTTTAACAAAATCTTCAATCTAGAAACGATCTTTGGATTAAGCTACGCTCAAGCGATTGTCTATACCGTAATTGCTATCGGTGTAGTGGGTGCGATTTATGCGATTTTTGGTGGGTTAAAAGCGGTAGCCGTTTCTGATACCATCAATGCCGTGATCTTAGTGATTGGTGCGTTGCTTGTACCTGTATTTGCGTTACTTTATTTAGGTAATGGCAGTATTTCAGAAGGGTTGAATATCATCACTACCACCCACGTTGAAAAATGGAACGCTATTGGTAGTTCAACCGACTCTACCCCTTGGCCGACAATTTTTACCGGTATTATGGTTGTTCACTTCTTCTATTGGACAACGAACCAAGCCATCGTACAACGTTGTTTAGGGGCGAAGGATTTAGCATCGGGTCAAAAAGGGATTTTAATTGCAGCACTCTTCCTACTCACATTACCGATTATTCTTAATTTACCGGGTTTATTGAGTTTCCATATTCTAGGTGAAGGCTTAAATCCAATTGATACCTCTTATCCATTGTTGGTGAATAAAGTGATGCCGACTGCATTACAAGGCTTCTTTATTGCCGCACTTTTCGGTGCAATTTTAAGTACCTTTAACTCATTCTTAAACTCTGCAGCGACCATTTATTGTAAAGACTTATTACCATCTATCAGTAAAAAACAACGTACCGATCAAGAGTTGATCGTCTATGCGAAAAAAGTCTCAACCATTATGGCGATTGTGACCATGATTATTGGCCCACTTTTGATGTTCGGTACAGATGGTATTTTCTTAATCACTAAACGCTTTGCCGGTTTTGTGAATATTCCAATCGTGGCGTTATTTGCTGTGGGTTTATTTAATAAAACTGTTTCTGGCTTGGCTGCACGTATTGCTTTACTTGTACACGTAGTACTTTATTTCAGTATTGTTTGGGTGTTCAATGTGAAAATCAATTTCGTGTATGTGATGGGTGGATTATTCGTATTTGATGTTGTTTTCATGTTGATTCTAGGTCAATTCTTAAAACGTGAACCTTATGTGGAAAATACCATCAATAAAGGCGATGTAGACTTAACCAATTGGAAATACATTAAAGTAACATCTGTTTCATTAATTCTTGGTTTAATTGCGCTTTATGCATTCTTATCACCAATTGGTATTGCTTCACCAGATGGCAATCCAATGTTAGTGTTGGAAGTGTATGCGGTATTACAACTCATTGTGTTGATTGTCTTTAGACCAAAAAATGAAAAAACAGAACATCAATTACATCTTTCTAACCAACATTAAGCAGTCGGGCGTACATCACGTACGCCCTTAAAATAGATAAGGATTGTGTATGAACATTATCTATATTTTACTCGACCAAGTGCGTAAAGATATGTTGGGGGCTTATGGTCACCAGATCGTTAAAACCCCGAATATCGACCGTCTAGCTAAAGATGGCGTGCGTTTTAATAATGCCTTTACGCCTGCTTCCGTTTGTGGGCCCGCACGGACTTCGCTCTTTACCGGTTTAATGCCATCTACCCATGGCATCATTCGTAATGGTGAAAAAGGCGGTACAGGTGAAGTGAGCGAAGCTGCACCGAATATCGGTAAACTAGACGGCTACAACACCTATGTTGTGGGTAAATGGCACGTGGGTACAAAATCCGTGCCGGAAGATTATGGCATTAAAGGGCATAACTTTGATGGCTATGGTTATCCGGGCAGTGGTGTGTATAAAAATTTAGTGTTCAACCAACCGCCGACACATTCCAATCGTTATAAAGAATGGTTAGATGAAAAAGGTTATGAGATTCCAGAAGTGAGTCGTGCTTATTTCGGGGATAACCCACATTTGCGAGTACAAGAACTTTGTGGTTTGCTTTCAGGCACAAAAGAACAAACCATCCCGTATTTCATCATTGATGAAGCGAAAAGTTATATTAGTGAATCACTTGCTGAAAATAAACCGTTCTTTACATGGATTAATTTCTGGGGACCGCATACGCCTTGTATCGTGCCAGAACCTTATTATTCCATGTATAAAAAAGAAGATGTGGTGCTAGATGAAAGTTTCTTCAAGCCACTAGAAGGCAAACCAGGACACTATCGTACCATCTCTAAAATGTGGGGGATGTGGGAAGCGAGCGAAGATCATTGGAAAGAGGTGATCACAAAATTCTGGGGTTATATCACCTTGATTGATGATGCAATTGGTGAGCTATTTACCTTCTTAGAAAACAACGGTATTTATGACCGCACTTTTATTGTGGCAACCGCTGACCATGGGGATGCGATGGGTGCTCATCGAATGATTGAGAAAGGGGAGTTCATGTTTGATACCACCTACAATATTCCGATGATTATCAAAGACCCAAATTCAAATCGTGTTAATCAACAAGATGATAACCTTGTCTATCTCCATGATTTAACCTCGACCGTTTATGATCTCGCTAATCAGCCTATTCCTCAGGCCTTTGAAGGGGAAAGTATTTTGCCGATTGTTCGTCAACATCAAGATAATCAACGTAAAGGGATATTGGCTCAGTTAGCAGGGCATTTCGTTTACTTTGAACAACGCATGTGGCACCGTAAAGACTATAAATTAGTATTTAATGCTTCGGATATTTGTGAGCTTTATGATGTGAAAAATGATCCGGCTGAAATGCATAATTTGTTCTACAAGCCAGAATATGAGGCGGTCAAAAAAGAGATGCTGGAAGAAATGCGTCAAGAAATGAAACGCTTAAATGATCCATTAGAAAATTGGGTATATCGGATTATAAACGAAGTGTAAAACCAATAAAAAATTGACCGCACTTTTAAGGGATGATTATGGAAAATTGCGCAATCAAGCCTACTGAATTGTCACATTGTCAGTTTACTGAGCTGCATCACTTACCGAAAGGTTCCTTCTTGTATCAACAAGGTGAGTCAGCACATGAATTTTATTATGTGCAAGCAGGCTTGGTTGGCTTATTTCATACCCTTGAAAATGGCAAGGAAAGCTTAGTGCGATTATATTCCAAGGGCGATTATTTTGGTTTTCGAACTTTGTTTTCGATGGCGGATAAACATTATCATTGCAATGCAAAAGTCTTAATTGATGCGGAGATTACTCGCATCAAACCTAATGTAGTGAGTGAATTTTTCATGCATAATACGGTGATGAGCCAATGTTTATTACAGATTTTGGCAGATGAATTACGCGAAGCAGAGGAACGTTTGGCAAAAAGTGCCTATTTGCGTACTTTAGATCGCGTGATGGATAGCTTGTATTTTCTCAAACAACATTTTCCTGATTATAATTGGACATATCGCGAAATTGCAGAATATGCTGGCTGTGAAACTGAAACCGCGATTCGTATTGCAAAAGAACTCAAACAAAATGGCGCATTAGACCGAATATCAGGTCATAAATAATGTTGTAAAAAAGGATGGTTGATGTCTGTTTTTCCACCACAAGCTCATTTTCACTTAATGGCGAAACCAAGCAGTTTTCACTGTAACATTCAGTGTGAATATTGCTTT
>JAGZRY010000148.1 GCA_018381425.1 Haemophilus parainfluenzae | reverse complement strand
CACTCTACTGTATTCCATTCCACTCCAATCCACTCCGTTCTACTCCACTCCACTCCATTCCATTCCACTCTATTCCATTCCACCCCAATCCACTCCGTTCTACTCCACTCCACTCCATTCCAACCCACTCCATTCCACCCCACTCCATTCCAAACCATTTTACTCCACTCCATTCCATTCCACTCCACTCCACTCCACTGCACTCCACTCCACTCCATTGCATTCCATTCCACTGCATTCAATTCCAATCCACTCCATTCCACTCCACTCCATGCCATTCCATTTGATTCCACTCCACTCCACTCCACTCCACTCCATTCCATTCCATTCCACTGCACACTGATCCATGCCACTCAACTGCACTCCACTCCACTCCATTACACTCCACTAAATTTCACTCTATTCCACTCCATTCCACTCCACTCCAATCCACTCCACTCCTCTACAGTCCATTCCATTCCACTCCATTCCATTCCATTCCACTCCATTCCATTCCATTCCATTCCATTCCTCTCCATCACTCTCCATTCCACTCCACTCCATTCCACTCCACTCCACTCCACTCCACTCCATTCCTCTCCATTCCATTCCACTCCACACCATTCCATTCCATTTTACTCTATTCCATTCCATTCCTTTACTTCGACTGGATCTCACTTTGTCACCCAGACTGGAATGCAGTTGCACAATCTTAGCTGACATTTCATTTCACCATTCCATTCCATTCCACTACACTCCACTCCATTCCATTCTACTCCATTCCACTCCACTCCACTCGATTCCACTGCACTCCACTCCACTCCATTCCATTCCAGTCCACTGCATTCCATTCCATTCCATTCTCTTCCATTCCTTTCCACTGCACTCCGATCCACTCCACTCAACTCCATTCCACTCCATTCCATTCCACTCCACTGCATTCCATTCCATTCTATTCCATTCCTTTCCACTGCACTCCGATCCACTCCACTCAACTCCACTCCGCTCTGTTCCGTTCTGATCCTATCCATTTCGTTATATTCCATTGAATTCTGTTAAATTTAATTCCATTCCACTCCCCTTCATTCCATTCCACTCCACTCCACTCCACTAAAATCCTTTCCATTCTATTCCATTCCATTTGATTGCACTCCGAACCACTCTACTCAACTCCACTACACTCCACTACACTCCTTTCCATTCCGTTACTTTCTGTTCCATTCTGTTATATTCCACTTCATTCCATTCTCATGCACTCCAATCAATTCCAATCCGTTTCACTCCATTGCTCTCCATTCCACTCCACTTCACTCCACTCCTCTACACTGCACTCCACATTGCTACACTCCACTAAATTCCATTCCACTCCATTCAATTCCACTTCATTCCATTCCATTCCATTCCATTCCAATTCATTCCACTCCATTCCACTCCATTGCATTCCATTTCACCCCACTCCATTCCACTCCACTCCACTCCATTCTACTCCACTCCATTCCACTTCACTCCACTCCATTTCACTCAATTCCACTCCATTCCACGCCACTCCACTCCACGCCACTCCGTTCCATTCCACTCCATTCCATTCCATTCCACTCCATTCCATTCCCCTCCATTCCATTCCACTCCACTCCACTCCTTTCCATTCCATTTTATTCCACTCCATTCAATTCCATTCCATTCTACTCCATTCCATTCCACTGCATTCCATTGCAGTCCATTTCACTCCATTCCACTCCACTCGATTACACTCCACTCCAATACACTCCATTCCACTCTATTCCATTCCACTCCATTCCATTCCTCTCCATTCCACTCCATTCCATTCCACTCCATTACACTCCACTCCTTTCCAATCCAATCCACTCCATTCCACTCCATTCCATTCCACTCCATTACATTCAATTCCATTCTACTCCATTCCATTCCATTCCTTTATTTTGACTGCATCTCACTCTGTCACCCATATAGGAGTTCAGTGGCATAATCTTAGCTGACATTTCGTTTCACCATTCAATTCCTTTCCATTCCTTTCCATTCTGTTCCATTCCATTCCACCACACTCCACTCCATTCCATTCCACTCCAATCCACTAGACTCCACTCCATTCCATTCCACTGCACTCCAATCCACTCAATTCAACTGCACTGCACTACATTCCATTCCATTCCATTCCATTCCATTCCATTCCATTCCATTCCATTCCATTCCTTTCCATTCCATTCCACTGCACTCCTATCCACTCCACTCAACTCCACTCTTCTCCACTCCTCTCTGTTCCATTCCGTTCCAATCCATTCCGTTCCATTATATTCCGTTACATTCCATTTCTTTCCATTCCACTCCACTCCATTCCATTCCACTCCTTTCCACTCCATTCCACTCCCCTGCACTCCACTTCACTGCATTCCACTCCACTCCATTCCATTCCTTTCCATACCTTTGCGTTCCATTCCTTTCCATACCGTTCCATTCCATTCCATTCCACTCCACTCCATTCCATTCCAATTCATTCCACTCCACTCTACTCCACTCCATTCCACTCCACTGTATCCCACACCACTCTTTTCCATTCCATTCCATTCCACTGCACTACAATCCACTCCACTCAGCTCCACTCTAATCCATTCCACTCCACGCCATTCCATTCAATTCCGTTGCATTCCGTTCCATTCCATTCCATTCCACTCCTTTCTATTCCACTACAATCCATACCACTCCACTACATTTCTCTCATTTCCATTCCATTACAGTCCACTCGACTCCACTCCAGTACACTCCATTCAATTCCATTCTGCTCCATTACATTCCAGTCCACTCCATTCATTTCCATTCCATTCCAATCCATTCCACTCCATTACACTCCACTCCACTACACTACACTTCATTCCATTCCACTCCAAACCATTACACACCACTCCACTACAATCCATTCTACTCCACTACACTCCATTCCATTCCATTCCATCCCTTTCCACTCTACCCCACACCACTCCACTCCATTCCATTCCACTCCACTCCATTCCATTGCAATCCATTCCATTCCATTCCATTCCACTCCACTCTGAACCACTCCACTCAACTCCACTGCATTCCACTCCACTCCACTTAGTTCTGTTGTTTCTTTCCATTCCGTTCCTTTACATTCCATTTCATTCCATTCCACTCCACTCTGAACCACTCCACTTAACTCCACTTCATTGCTGTCCACTCCACTCAGTTCCTTTCTGTTTCTTTCCATTCCATTCGATTCCATTCCATTCCGTTTCATTCCATTCCATTCCAATCCCCTTCATTCCATTGCAGTCCACATCACTCCACTACACTCCATTCTATTCCACTCCACACCATTCCACTCCACTCCACTCCATTCCATTCCACTCCACTCCACTCCATTGCATTCCATTCCATTCCATTCCATTCCACTCTACTCCACACCACTCCACTACACTCCATTCCATTCCAATCCATTCCATTCCATTCCATTCCACTGCACTCCACTATGAACCACTCCACTCAACTCCACTGCATTCCAGTCCACTCCACTCAGTTCCTTTCTGTTTCTTTCCATTCCGTTACATTCAATTCCATTCCGTTCCATTTCATTCCAATTCTCTCCATTCCATTACAGTCCATTCCACTCCATTCCACTCCAATCCACTTCACTCCACTCCACTCCACTCTGCTCCACTCAATTTCATTCCACTCCATTCCATTCCATTTCACTCCATTACATTCCATTCCATTGCTCTCCGTACCCCTCCATTGCACTCCACTCCATTCTACTCCACTCATCTCCACTCCACTCCATTCCACTCCATTCCATTCCACTCCATTCCATTCCATTCCATTCCATTCCACTCCATTCCATTCCATTCCACTCCATTGCTCTCCATTCCACTCCTCTCCATTCCACTCCACTCCATTCCACTCCACTCCACTTCATTCCACTCCATGCCATTCCACTCCACTCCTTTCCTTCCGATTCTACTCCATTGCATTCCAGCCCTTTATTTCAAATGAATCTCCCTCTGTCACCGAGAAAGGAGTGCAGTGGCACAATTTTAGCTCACATTTCATTTCACCATTCCCTTCCATTCCATTCCATTCCACTGCATTCCATTCTACTCCACTCCATTCCATTCCACTTCACTCCATTCCATTCTATTCCACTCTACTCCCTTCCATTCCATTCCACTCCACCCCATTCCTTTCCATCCAGTTGCATTCCATTCCATTCCACTGCACTCCGATCCACTCCACTCAACTCCTCTCCACTCCACTCCACTCCGTTCCATTCTTTTCCATTCCATTTCATTTCATTTCATTCCATTCCATTCCGTTACATTCCATTTCATTCCACTCCACTCCACTCCATTCCATTTCACACCATTGCACTCAACTCCCCACCACTCCACTGCACTCTACTTCACTCCACTCCATTCCTTTCCATTCCATTCTATTCCACTGCACTCGGTTTCACTCCACTCAACTCCCCTCCATTCCACTCCACTCCACTCCGTTCCATTCCGTTCCATTCTGTTTCATTCCATTCCACTCCATTCCATTCCTCTCCCCTCCATATCACTCCACTCCATTTCCCTCCATTCCACTCCATTTTACTCGACTCCTCTCCAATACACTTTACTCCATTCCATTCCAATCCATTCCTTTCCAGTCCACTCCATTCCATTCCATTCCCCTCCATTCCCCTCCATTCCACACCACTCCGTTCCACTCCCCTACACTCCACTCCACTCCACTCCATTTCATTCCACTCCACTCCATTCTATTCCATTCCATTCCTCTCCACTACATTCCATTCCAATCCATCAAATTCCATTCCATTCCACTGCACTGTGACCCACTCCTCTCAA